>CAUTSQ010000008.1:0-21820 GCA_963541395.1 uncultured Candidatus Saccharibacteria bacterium
CCATCAGATCCCAGCCAACACAGTAAACGCTCAGCAAATTGAGGTCGTGAATATGCAAGTCACCCTCTTTATGCGCCCGGCCGATTTTCGGCGAATAGATTTTATCCAGCCAGTAGGTCTTGGTAATTTCCGCCGAAACGTAGTTATTCAGTCCCTGCAAACTATAGCCCATGTTGGAATTTTCTTTGACTTTCCAATCCAAGTTGTTGACGTATTTATCGATCAAATCGACGTGCGCATTGGAAGTAATTTCACGCAGTTTTTTATGCTGGTCGCGGTAAATGATGTAGGCCTTGGCGGTTTTCTTAAACTTAGAATCAATCAGCGTGTCCTCGACGATGTCCTGGATTTCCTCAACACCCGGCACGAGACGCGTCTGACGAGCTTCTAGCTGTTTAAGTACTTTATCAGTAAGCTTAGCAGCGGCTTTTTCGTCGAATTCGCCAGTTTCAGCGCCAGCTCGAGCAATCGCTTTAGTAATCTTGGAAGCGTCAAACTTCACTTTACGGCCGTCGCGCTTTTTGATTGTTTGATACATATTACCCTCCTGAATGCATCATTAAAACGCTCCGGATCTACCCCTGCGGAGCGACACTTAATCGTGTATTTGTTTTACGAAAACACCATATGTAGTGCTTACATACAAATGTACACCCAATATATAGTGCTAGTCAAGGTTTTTACATTGTATTATTTACATTTGCACAGTCAACTAGTTTAATCATATTCGCTTGGTAAATATCATCGCCCGATGATCGCGAGTTTGCGAGTTTTTTATCCACTCTCCAGCGCAAGTCATCAGATTCAAACCTTCAGACACACCATCAGCTGGACGCATAAAACTATTCATATCAACATCAGATAGCTTAATTATTTGTTTTTTAACCACTTGGTAGCGCAACATTTGGCCATCGCCGCGTTCAACACTGACTGTATCGCCAACATTTAGCGACTCTAGCTTATTAAAAATTCCCCCCAAAGTCATACCAGATGCGTGGCCAATAATAATAGATGCTCCCGGCTGCCCCGGCTTGACGCTGCCAGTATACCATCCTGTATCAAAAATATTGACAGGCGATTGCATTGAGCCGTCAGCATTAACGCTCATCGGCAATACTCGAGCTTTAACCCCTAGCTTCTCAATAGTAATCACTCTCGGTAAATCTGCAGCTACCTTGTATTTAGCGATGGCGTCGCCAGAAACTTTTGTTTCGTCTTTACCTTCATTGCTCCGTCGATCATTTGGGCTATCGCTGCGTGCAGCCACCGTAGCTGTATTTACAGTATCTTTTATCCGATTATTTAACAGCCAAGAGTCAACCAGTGAATATACAGAAACCAGCAAGAGAATCGACGCCGCAACACCAGATAATTTCTTGCGAAAATTACCGCTCATGATTTCTTTTAAGCGCCGCTTGGTGGAGCGTTTTTCGCCGCCCATTTGGCTAGCAGCTGTTAGTTTTTCATAAATAATAAGCAAGCGAGCTGTCCGAGCCAGCTTTCTATTAATTCTCGTATAATCTCTAGGTTTTTTGTTTTGGAGAGACTGCTCTTTTGGACTTGGCGAGACAGGCTGCACTGCGATATCCATAATTCGCTTCATACTCGGCTGGCTAGCAGCGCCCGCTACAACATCATTCGCCAATCTGCGCCGCGGTACGACTACCCGGCCTCGTGCTTTTGGCAGTACCTCCAGACTACGAGCAACTCGTTCTCTTTGCGTCATTGCTTGCTTCATTATAGCTAACAGGCACGCCTCGCGTCAAACCGCTTACGGCGTGCCTGCCTCCAATCTTAATCGTTATAAGTCTTGGTTATTTCTTGCCAAAACTCTTTCGTTTTGCCATGAATAGCAGGATTGCTGCCGAAGCCACACCAACGATAGTTCCAGCCAAATTAACTGCTACATTTTCGCCGCCCGTATTTGGAGCCTTCGGACCTGTCGAATCATTCTGCGCCGTTAGCACAACGTCATTGCCATCGCCGCCAACATAGCTAATCTTGAAGGTTGCGCCATCCACAGCGAACTCTGCACCTTCGGGCAAACCATTGAATGTCCCTTGAACCGGAGCACTACCGTTATTGTTGATAATCGTAAAGGTATCACCCTTCTTGATGGTACCGCCAGGCAGATATACCAGCTCTAATTTCGGAGAACTACCACCGTTGCTAAGCTGGACGCTCTGCGCAACAATCTGATCATAATGATCTTTATCTAGAATTTCTGCCTTGTATACGCCAGTACCGTTCATATAGAAGTCATTCAGTACAGTAATCTTGCCTGGCGAATTACCTGGAGCAACGACACCTGCCACATTAAGACTCTTTACCGTAGCATTACCGCCAAATACACCGCCCTCATCGACATAAACATCAGAGCGGCTGCCGTTTAGCAAGACTGTTTCGCCCTTTCTAACGCTTACCGACTCATTAGGTTTGTCGCCGTCCAATTTTATCAGCTTAGCTTCGTGGGCATTACCGTGCTGTCCATTCGGCGTACCGCTGGTGTTGTCCGAAGATTCAACTAGCAGAGTACCCTTGTTATCTTTATGAGCAACCAGTTTACCAGGGCCACTGAGCTTGCCAGTAATCTTCACTGTCACGTTCGAAAGTAATTTATATTCAACATTGCCATTGAGTACAATGTCGCCAGATAGAACTGTTGTCACGTTTGAAGAACCGCCGCCAGAGCCCAAACAACTTATTCCATGGGAAATCATCGCGCCGTTTTCAAAAGTAATTTTGCTGGCGCTTGTTTCGTTATCAGCATATTTAACTCCTAGCTCGCCACTACTTTTAACTGTAATGTTATTAGCACCTTCTAGCGGTACGCTAGCGTTTTCGCCAACAATTTTCTCTGAAGCTTTTACAGAATTGCTTATAGAATTGCATCCGCTATTAGCAACTTCAAAGCGATTAATGCTTGTTTCGTTCTTAAATTTTCCGTCGAATCCGTTAGATTTCAAGTTTGACAAGCCAGTAACAGCACCAGTAACATATATATAAGGAATCTCAACCTTGTCATCCACGCTAGTCTTATCACCACTGAACTCAGCATCCGGTGTAAATTTCAGCGTATCAATCGTATAGCTAGCGCATGTCGGACTAGCATCAGCATTGTTCATCTTCGAAACAGATAGACCCGACAAAGCAACGTTCAAATCATTCTGAATCTTCTCGCTAGCTCCGTTGGCACATGTAAATACCAGCTTAGCGCCCTCTGTTGGTACTTGGCCGTCTTTCCAGTTGCCAGCAGTTGACATTTTGTGGTCGCCAGCAGCGCCCGTCCACGTGAATGCAGTCGGCGCAGCATTGGCTGGCGCGTTAAATACCACTGCGCCAACAACAGCTGCCACTGACACAGCACTAGCCAATTTGACATAGGGAACACCCATATTGTTTTTCTCCTGTACACATTTGTGTTTTTAATTTAGTTTACGCTTTCATGCTAGCATTACTTAACAATTTTTTCAAGTATTATCGTATAAAATACAACGAAAATTACACGCTTACCCTAATGTTTGCTGCAATAGTAAACTATTTATAAAATCTATTTAAAAAGGCCTTGACTTAACCTGTCGAGGCCGTTTGCCCGGTATATCAGGCAATTCATCTATCAATTTGGCTCCGGCAGCTGGGCTCGAACCAGCGACCTAATGGTTAACAGCCATCCGCTCTACCACTGAGCTATGCCGGAATACATTCTGCTATCGCCGCAGATACCAGTATTGTAACTTATTATACAAAAGGTGTAAAGTCTACTGTGCTCGCAGCGCATCAAGTTGTTTTGCCAAATCAGCAATCGCTTCCCAACTAGCGCCATCGGTCATGATTGACAGTACGTACGTACCGTGCGAACCATAAACAATCGCCGAGTCATGCAATAATCCATTCATAAAGCCAACCTTATCGGCAACCGTCCCTGATACGCCCGCTGGAATACCTTTACGAAACACGTTTTTCTTCATAGCTTCTAGCAAGCGCTGCTGATTGGCGCTCGAAAAGTTTTGGCCCGTTGCAATCATACCTAGCAGTAGCGCTTGATCATTCGCCGTCGTATACGGTCCGCCGCCTTTCATAAATGTCGAGTTCTTAAGGCCAACGGCGTTAGCTTCGCTAGTCAAAGTACTAACTCCAATTGCGTTCAAGAAACTTTCCGCGCAAGCATTGTCACTCAAACTAATCATTTTATCAAAGCATGCTTGATCGCTATCCCAACTGCGCGCACCGCTATCAATACGCTTCAGCAAGCTATAAGCCACTAGCAATTTGTAGGTGCTAGCTGTTACAAATTGCTTATCGCCATTGTATTCGGCGCGGCGCTTTTTGCCGTCAAGTTCTATCATCGACATGCCGTAAGTCCCCGGATGATCTTTGGCAAAATTCTCCATCAAAGCCGACAAGCCAGCATCGCTCGAGCTATATGTCCGCGTATATTCCTCGCGCGGCGGCACAGCCTTGGTAACGGCATCAAGCTGCAAACTACCGCCGTCGATTGTACTTTGTAATTTCTGCAGCATTACCGCCACATCAAGTGCTTGCCCTGAACTACCTGTCTGCTTGCTAACAACTGTGAAATCATGCGTAGTAATTTTCGACACCCCAGGCGCCACAGTAACAATTTTCGCTACCGTATCATTCAGCCATTTGCCAGTACGTTCAGCATTCAGCGTAGCCACCAATTCTTTATCTTTAGCGGTAAAATCAAGCCAAGTGTAGACCGTCTGCGCATCGACCGCGACAGTTTTGTCTCTAGCTTTAATTTGAATACCTCTCGCTAGATGCTTGGTTAGCTTTCGCGCCAATTGCCTAGCTTTTTCATCGCTCACTGCTGGTTTGATATCTATTTTATTGACATTAATAGTTGTCGGCTGACGCAGTTTTGGTTTGATATCGCGAACAGATTGTTTGATTTTAGCCTCATCGCATTTACCGCCAAGCCTAGACTTCTGCAGTTCAAGCTGCGCCCCTTTGGCTTTAAGCGTAGCATTGGTCGGGCTAACTTGGCAGCGAGCAACTATTTTTTCGTTAACAGCTGCATCCGTTTGGTTGGCAAATTTAGGGGCTGGCGGCGAACCATAATTCAAACCATACCAAAACAATGAAGTTGGCACTAATCGCACATACCAAGGATAATCGTACTGCTTGATCCGCTGCGAATTATCAACCGAGACAGCAATATCACACAGCTTAATACTAACCGCCGGCTTGTCTGAATTATTCATCGTGATGTTAAGAGCATGGTCGCTATACGCTTGATTAGCTTTTTTGGCCGCTGCATCTTTAGCCATACCGCCAATTGCTAATCCGTCAACGTGCGCAAACGGTAAAGTCTTATCGCTTGGATAAGCCAACTGTACAATTGCTAGAAGAAATGTCAAACTTGCTGCCGCACCGACTGCATATTTACGGAAATACTTATGGCGTAACAAACGTTGTAATTTTATCTGCAATGAAGCAGCTTGGTAATTGACCTGCCGATATGCGCCATAAACTAGACGCCGCAATTGCAATCGCCAAGCGCTAGATTTAGTAGATTTAGCGGCATGGACCGCCGCTTTAGTACCAGTATAACGCCGGCGGTAAGATGGTTTACGCGCTATCCGTCTCACGCGGCCCCTCATAACCAAGAATTTGTAATGCCGATTGAAGTGTTTGAATATCCCGGCGTGCCTTATCGTCGTCTTGCTTCTGCAAATCGGCTATTTTAGCGCGAATACAGCGTTCAGTTATCGCGTCTGTCGAATCCAAAACTTCTGGCGTGGTTTTTGGCGCCGCAACCACGTCGATCACCTCTAGCGACCGCGCTGAATTATCACGCTTACGCAAGTGGCCGCGGGAGATCAAATTATCAATATGCGCTGCCACTGTCGAAACGCTTTTGTAATTAAGTGCCCGCATTATCTCGCGATAGCTCGGCCCGTAGCCGTTATCTTTTATAAAGTTATCAATAAATAGTAAAAGCTCGTACTGCTTCTTGGTCGGATTAATTGCCGCCGATTGAGCTTGTGCTATCATACCTTCACTATAGCGAATCAACTAGCTCCCGGTCAAACGGTCGTGCCACTATCAGCGCCGACAAGCCCCACCAAACTAGTGCTATTACATCATCAGCAAATACTGGCAAGAACAAACTAGCGATGCTCAGGCCAACTCCAGACAAAAACATGCCAAGCGCTAACCAATCGTTCCGCTGCCGCCATAACCGCTGCAAAACGATAATCACAATCATCAAGTAAATCACTAAACCTAGCCAACCAGCTTCGTGTACGATAAATAAATATTGGTTCTCGATAATCACCCCTGAATCACCTAATAACGATGCCGACCCGGTACTGCCAATACCAGCACCGAATGGCTGTTGCGCTGCCTTGATGACGCCATCACGTAGCGACGAAAGGTGGTCATCATTTGAGGTTCTAGCAGCACCCGTAGTAGGATTATTATGCAAAATCACATTATGCATAAAGCCGGTATCGCGCAGCAAATAAACTCCACCCACAGCTACAGCTAAAACTCCCGCAGCAATCAATATCCAAGCTTTTTTAGGTAATTTCTGGCCATATTGATGAGCAAAAAGCCCGCCTAACGCTGCTAGAGCTCCTAGAATCGCCGCCCGCGAATAACTAATATAAAGAGCGATACTAGAGCTAGCGGCCGCCAAAATGCCGTAGACGCGCAGCTTAGCACTATCACGCCATTTTGCCGCCAAAAATGCTGACGCCAACACCAATCCGCCAAGCGCATACGCCCCTAGTGGATTCGGCCCGCGCAGCGTGCTGCCAAAGCGCACATAAGCCTCGTTTGAATCAACCGTCATATACGGTACGATCGTTGTCTGGCTGTAACCGAATATTGTCAAGAAATCCCGCGGCAAAACCAACTGTAAACAAGCAAACCCAATAGTTACCGCCGCTGCCGCCAGCATACATTTTAATAAAATTTGCCGATAACGCGGATATAGATAAATAAAACCATACATAGTTGCCGCCATTAGACCCCAGCGCAAATCAATTACCAGGCCAGCAATCACAGTTGTCGCTGAATTACCCGCAGCTAGCGATATTCCTGCTAAAACTAAATGCCACAGCGCAAAACCAGCAATCAACCATAGCAACTTATCGCACAGCCAAAATCGCCAAGCATGGCGCCGCCAACCCAGGATAATCACCAGAACAAAAGCTACCATTAACAGTACTTCTTTCCATGCTTTGGCATACAGCGCAACCAGCGGCCAATGCGTACTCGCCAAAACCGTCAACGGCGTATGAATTGCCAAACCTAGCATAATCGCAGCCAACAGCGCTAGCGTTACCGAAGCTAGCCGACGCTCCAAATTATCGGTATTGAGATTGCTCATGCTATCTATTATAACGAAAGTTGTTATAATGAAGACAAATGCCATCTCATAACACCAAGTCTTACAGCCTAATCCTGATGGCGGCCGACGCGATTGTGCTGGCAATTGTTTTTGCCGCAGCCTATTACATTCGCACTCAAGTCGACCAGCGCGTACTCTTGCACATTGTTTACGCCTACGAATATATTATCGGCTTCGCTGTGATTACCCCGGTATGGATACTGATTTTTGCGTCGCTCGGATTGTATAGCCCAAGTGTTTATAATCGCCGTCTCGTCGAATGGAGCCGTATAACGCTCGGCACTTTCATTGGTATACTGCTAGTAATTGGCTGGGAATACTTCACTAGTATGCATATTTTTCCGGCCAGGCTAGTCGCCCTTTACGTTTTAATTGGCTCAACGATTGCCATTATTTTGGTACGCGAAATAATTCGCACTATTCGCAACGAGCTATACCGCTACGGACATGGTGTCAGCCGGGTGCTGGTAATCGGCAACTCTGACGCAACCACTGATATTGCGATGTCTCTCGGCTCAACTCACAAGTCTGGCTATCAGATTGTTGCTTTTGCCGGACCGGCAAAATTGTTACCGCCGCATCTCGGTATCGTTCATTACGGCCGCGTCGAGACAGCACTCAAAGATATCAAAAAACTTAACATTAGCACTATTATTCAAACCGACCTTTATGCCAGCGAAGACCGCAACCACCAGATTTTAAGCGCTGCGCAAATTGCTCACATTCAATATAATTTCATCCCTGGCGAGCCAGAATTTTACACTGGCAAAAACACCGTCGATGTCTTTCTCGGCTATCCGATGATTACCGTCAGCCAAACACCACTCATCGGCTGGGGAGCAATTGCTAAGCGGTTGTTCGACTTAGTAGCCGTTATTATTACTTTGCCGCTCTGGGGATCAATTATAATAATAATCGCGCTGCTGCAAAAAATTTGCAATCCCGGACCGATTTTTTACCGTTCTAAACGTTTGAGCCGTTTTTCGAAACCGATTCGTCTCTATAAGTTCCGCACCATGGGTGCTCAGTACGGCAAAAAGGACGCCAGTATCGAGTTTGAGGAAATGAATCGGCCTGATTTGGCCGCCGAATATCGGCGCGATCACAAAGTAGCCGATGATCCGCGAATTACTTGGTTTGGTAAGTTCTTGCGTAATACTTCGCTTGATGAATTCCCGCAATTTATCAACGTGCTGCTCGGCGACTTGAGTTTAGTCGGGCCGCGTCCGATTCTGCCGCAAGAAGTTAAATTCAGCAAAAATCGTACGGCGTTATTGCACAGCGTTAAGTCTGGAGTAACTGGATTGTGGCAAGTCTCGGGCCGCAGCAACTTGAGCTTCGACGAACGGATTGAGCTTGAGCTTTATTACGCGCAAAACTGGAGTTTTTGGCTAGACTTGCGGATACTTTTCAAAACAATCGGTGTTGTACTACACAAAACGGGAGCGAGATAATGAAGCGTCCGCGCATTGCAATTGTTTGCGACTTCTTGACAACGATGGGCGGTGCCGAGAATGTCGTGCTAGCCATGCACGAAGCTTTCCCTGATGCGCCAATTTATACGGCAATATATAATCCCGACAAGGTTCCGGCTTTTGCTAAACTTGATATTCGCACCTCGAAACTGCAAAAAATACCGCCGCGGCTGCGCAATTATTACAAACTTTTTCCGACGCTAGCGGTTAAAGCAATGCGCCAGCTCGACCTTAGCAAATTTGATATTATTTTGACTAGTTCGTACCTGCACGGCCACCAAGTCACTAAAGCACACCCCAGCCAAGTTATTATCAATTATTGCCATACGCCGCCGCGCTACTACTGGAGCCACTACGACGAATACCGCCGCGATCCTGGCTACGGCAAACTTAATCCGTTTATTCGCCTGCTGATGCCGCTGCTGGTACCGCATCAGCGCCAGCTTGATCTGGAGGCTGCTAAACAAGTTGATGTCTTCATCGCTAACTCTACCGAGACGCAAAAACGCATAAAAAAATACTACGGCCGCAGCAGTACCGTAATTCATCCGCCAGTCGAAACTAGCCGCTTTACGCCTGCTCGCAAACGAGGTGACCACTACGTGACCATCGGCCGCCAATTGCCGTATAAGCGCTACGACTTAGCCATCAAAGCCGCTACCAGACTCAATAAAAAACTAATCGTTTTTGGCAACGGGCCAGCCCACGACCAACTAGTCAAAATTGCTGGCCCAACTGTTGAATTCCGCACCGACCGCTTCGGCGATGCTAGCGATGCCGAATACGAGAAAGCTATCACAACTGCGCGCGGCTTTATTTATCCTGCCGAGGAGGATTTCGGTATTGTCAGCGTCGAAGCATTGGCAGCCGGCGCACCCGTTATCGGCCTGGCACGCGGCGGCACCACTGATATAGTCACGTCGCCTGATATCGGCACGCTATTTCAACATCAAACCGTCGACGACATTGTAAAAGCCATCAAAATCACCGAACAAACCCGCTTTTATCCGAGCAAACTCGCCCGCACCGCTAAACGCTTCGATAAAGGCCTTTTCTTGACTAAGATTAAAAAGGTTGTTCGCGATAGCATTTCTTAATTAACTATTTGTTTTCGAGTATAATAAAACTATGAAAACAACTTTAGTCACTGGCGGTGCGGGTTATATTGGCAGCCACACGCTGATCGAGCTTATCAATAATAATTTTGAAGTGGTGGTAATCGATAACTTAGCCAATTCTAGCCGCGAGAGTTTGCGGCGCGTCGAGCAAATCACCGGGCACGAAATCCCTTTTATTGAAGCGGACGTCCGCGACCAATCAGCACTTGATGATATTTTTACAACATATAGTATAGATTCAGTGATTCATTTTGCGGGACTAAAGGCTGTCGGTGAATCAGTCGCCAAACCGCTAGAATATTACGATAATAACCTCGTCTCAACTATGACATTACTTGAAGCGATGCGAGAACATAGCGTTAAGCAATTAGTCTTTTCAAGTTCGGCAACTGTTTACGGCAGTCCTAGCGAGCTGCCGCTGCGCGAAACTTCGACAGTCGGCGTAGGTTTAACCAATCCTTATGGCAAGACTAAATACATGATCGAGCAAATCATACAGGACTACTGCGCGGCCGATCCAGCTTTTGAAGCAACAATCTTGCGTTATTTCAACCCGATCGGCGCTCATCAATCAGGTCAAATCGGCGAAGACCCAAACGGTATTCCAAACAATTTATTGCCTTATGTCGCTCAAGTTGCCGTCGGCAAACTACAAAGTGTCGGTGTTTTCGGCAACGATTATGACACGCCAGACGGCACAGGTGTGCGCGATTATATTCACGTCGTTGATCTAGCGCGCGGCCACGTCGCTGCTCTGCAGCATATGAAAGCCGGGACTAATGTCTATAATCTCGGTACCGGAAGCGGCACATCGGTGTTAGAAATCATCAAAGCGTTTAGCAAAGCTTGTAGTCGCGACTTGCCGTATGAAATCAAACCGCGGCGAGCCGGCGATATCGCCGCTTGCTACGCTGACTGCAGCAAAGCCGAGCGCGAGCTAGGCTGGCGAGCCAAACTCAGCATTGAACAAGCTTGTGCTGATAGCTGGCGCTGGCAATCGCAGAATCCAAACGGTTTTTCTGAATAGTGGCTTTAGCGCTTTATTTAACGACAAGCCAATAACAAATTGTTTCTTCTAATTCGCGTTTGTCTATTCTTTACCTGTCGCTTGGTTGATTCGCGTCGACGAATCTGGCTTACCTTTACCAGCATCAAAACGCATCTGTATGTTGTACTTTTTACAAACATCTGCTTCGGGGATGGCTTTTTCGGTATCGCGATCGCCGCCGTTAGCAAAGATCAGTTCATCACCCGGATACTGGCCGGCAACCATTTCCAGCGACTTAATTTGCGTTGGATCTTCGTCGATTGATAGAATAACCTGATCGACACCCTTTAGCGCCCGCATTAACCGCAGCCGATTACTTTCATCCAGGATAATCTTGCCTTTTTTGAGCAGCTGCTGCTTATCATTATTAACAATTACAATCAGTTTGTCGCCCATAGCCGCTGCTGCCTCAATCATATCCAGGTGTCCGCCGTGCAGCGGATTGAAATAGCCGCTAACAATTACTATTTTCATAATCCTCCTCTGTCGATTACTTATTATACCTGATATACTATAATTATGACAAAGATGCTAGTCACGGGAGGCGCGGGATTCATTGGCTCGAATTTTGTGCATTATACCGTCAAACACAAGCCAGAATATGACATCACTGTTATCGACAAGCTAACTTATGCGGGCAACCGCGCTAATTTACAGCCAGTAGCCGATCAAATCAATTTCGTGGAGGGCGACATTTGCGATGCTGAGCTGATGGACAAATTAGTCGCTGAAAACAACATCGTGGTGCATTTTGCCGCTGAAAGCCATAATGACAATTCTCTGCGCAATCCATGGCCATTTGTAGAAACCAACGTCATCGGCACCTACACCATTCTTGAGGCTGTCCGCAAGCACGGCAAGCGTCTCCATCACATCTCGACCGACGAGGTATTCGGCGATCTGGAACTCGACGATCCGAACCGCTTCACCGAGAACACGCCGTACAATCCATCTAGCCCCTACTCCAGCACCAAAGCTTCCAGCGACATGCTGGTGCGCGCCTGGATTCGCAGCTTCGGCATTAAAGCGACGATTTCCAATTGTTCAAACAATTACGGTCCATACCAACACATCGAAAAGTTCATTCCGCGCCAAATCACCAATATTTTGAGCGATATCAAGCCCAAATTGTACGGCACCGGTGAACAGGTTCGCGACTGGATTCACGTTGATGACCACAACTCGGCAGTTCACCTCATCTTGGAAAAAGGCAAATTGGGCGAAACCTACATCATCGGCGCCGACAACGACCACGTCAACAACAAAATGGTGATTGAATTGATTTGTGAGCTGATGGGTAAAGGCAAAGATTGGTATGAGCACGTCAATGACCGCCCTGGCCACGACATGCGCTACGCCATGGACTCCAGCAAGCTACGCCGCGAACTGGGTTGGCAGCCACAATATACTGATAACCAAACAGGTATGCGCGATGGGCTACTGCAAACCATTGACTGGTACCGCGAACACGAAGACTGGTGGAAAGCGCAAAAAGAGGCCGTTGAAGCAGCTTACGCGAAACAGGGGCAATAATCGTGGACGAAGCGCCATCAAAAACTAAAGTCAGCAGTAAAATCGTCTACCAAAATCCTTGGATCACCGTTCACGAAGACCAAACTATTAGTCCAGATGGGACCACCGGGATCTATGGCTATATGGAATCGCGAGATTCGTGCATGGTTGTAGTGGTAGATGACCAAGAGCGCTTATATTTGGTGCGTGGCTTTCGCTATCCCTCACAGAGCTTTGGCTGGGAGCTGCCCGGCGGTGGGGGTGACAATGAAGATCTATTAGAAGCCTCAAAACGCGAACTTGAGGAAGAGACCGGTATCATCGCCCAGTCCTGGCAAAAACTAGGTGAAGCGTATGTTTGCAATGGTTTAATGACGGAGAAAATGGCCGTTTGCCTAGCCCGAGAACTAAGTTTCACTGGTCAGCGCGAACAAAGTGATGAAGTGTTTAGTGATATGCGATTTTTCACACTTAATGAAATAGACGATTTGATTCGAAACGGCGAAATTAATGATTGCCAAACCCTGGCAGGACTACACTATTATCAACTATGGCGAAAGGACAATCCATGAGCTTCGATCCAAACGACTACAACGAACTAACCGTCACCGAATCACCCATCCCTGGGCTATTCGTCGTCAAACTGCCCGTCCACGGCGACAACCGCGGCTGGTTCAAAGAAAACTACCAAAAAGAAAAAATGGAAGCACTAGGTTTACCGTCATTTACCATCGTGCAAAACAACATCAGCTTCAACGACAAAGCTGGTACCACCCGTGGCCTCCATGCCGAGCCGTGGAATAAATTTATTTCCACTGCCAATGGCCGCGTATTCGGTGCGTGGTGTGATCTACGTCAAGGCGACAGCTTCGGCACGGTTTTCACGCACGAAATCAATCCTGGCACGGCAATTTTCGTACCAAAAGGCGTTGCCAATGGCTATCAAGCGCTTGACGACAACATTGCCTACACCTACCTGGTTGACGCGCACTGGTCGCCAGATGCCAAGTACACGTTTGTCAATTTATTTGATCCAGAGCTTGGCATCGACTGGCCCATCAGCCAGGACCAGGCAATTATTTCTGAAAAGGATGCCGCTCACCCGCTACTTAACGATGTCATTCCGATGGAGGTTTGATGGACGATAAAGCAATAGTTATTACTGGTGCTAACGGGCAAGTCGGCCGAGCACTACAAAAAATTTACCCTCAGGCACTAGCTTTGGATCGCGAACAACTCGATATCACCGACCAAAAAGCAATCAACGAGTTTAACTGGGATAATACCAAAGTGATTATTAACGCTGCAGCCTGGACCGACGTTGATGGCGCAGAGAATCCCAGCAATTATGACCTAGTTAAAACAGTTAACGTCGACGCGACCCGCTACTTGGCAATAGCCGCTAACCAGCACGACTTGACTTTTGTAGCGTTCTCGTCTGATTACGTTTTCGACGGTTCCCAGCCAATCCACAATGAAGACGAGCCTTTTTCACCGCTTAACATTTACGGCAAGACTAAAGCTGATGGCGACCTAGCTGCCGCTACAGCAACCAAGCACTATATTATTCGTACCTCGTGGGTAATCGGCGACGGCAGAAACTTTGTCAATATCATGCAAGATCTAGCAGCGCGTGGCGTCAGACCCTCAGTCGTCAACGACCAGATTGGCCGCCTAACTTTTACCGATACTTTGGCGCGCGGTATCAGGCATTTGCTGGAAACAGGCGCACCATACGGCACATATAATTTGACCAATGAAGGTCAGCCTGTTAGCTGGGCGGAAATTGCCAAAATTGTCTTCGAAAAATCAGGTAAATCACCTTCAGACATACAGCCAGTCTCTACCGCTGAATATTTCGCCAGTAAGCTAGGTGTCGCTCAGCGGCCGCTGCAAAGCACTCTAGATCTAACAAAAATTGAAAAAACCGGATTCATACCAGAAGACTGGCGCGATAAGCTAAACAAACTGCTTGGTTAGATTATCTACTTTGCTTGTTGAATTCTAGCATTGATTTCTTCATTACTTATACTACCTTTACCCCAGTAAGCCTTGTCTGCTAGTTCACCGACTTCAGCTGGATTCCTAGTGCCCATCTGATTCGGTAACCAATTTCTAGTGAGCTTAAGCGACCGCTCTTCACGTTCCATTGATTTTTGTAGGGCTTCCTCATCTAGAGCTGTCCTACTCTCAACAAATACCAGCTTCTTAAAGTTGTCTGGCATCAGATAATCAGCCAGCCACATCACCCGCGGCATATGTGCAATGTCAGCTACAATAACTACTGTCATTTCAGTGCCTGCCAACAGTTCCATTTTCTGCTCTGTACTCATTAGACCGACTTCATCAGCGTCATAGCCCTCTTTAATCAACTGTTTAGATAAAATTATCGGGATGCTATTAGTAAAGTTCGTAACCGTATCAACCGAGTCGGGTTCCTCATCTGTGAACTCATCCAGTTTTCCAACTACTTCATTAATTTCTTTTTCACTCTTACCTTCACTTCGTAACTTTTCAGCAACGTTCCGCAACATCTGCTCTTTCATTAGTGTTGAAGTACTAATGCGCGGATATTTCTCATATTCATCCAGTAGTGCGTTGGTCAACTCAGATGAGCTGGCGGTATCTGAATCAACACCACGCGCCTCATATATTCGCCTGAGAGCTCGCACACCAACTTGCATTGCTTGCATTTTTGGATCAGTATCTACCGAATCCATTAACTCTTTAATATCAATGTGATTATTTTCTACCAACCGACGTATTTGTGCGTCAGGCGTATGAATAACATCTTCTTCGTTCAGACCAGCAGCTCCAGCTAAAATTGGCATCGCTGTTGCCATAGCAATCGTCTTATTATTCATCCTACCAGTGTGAACAACTTGTACGTCTGTATTGCCCTTTTCAATCGCCTGCAAATATAAATCACCAACCATCTCAGTGTTTGCCACCGACTCTGGCGGCAGTTTGACATTCCTGTCAGGGTGTCCAACTTCTGCCCCAACAACCTCTTCACCGCGAGCAATATTGATGATGACATCAGCCGCAGACACGGCTCCAGCAACCTCTGGACCATTAAGATATGTAAAGGTAATTTCAGGGCAGTCCTGCTGTAACTGTTTGGAAAAACCGCGATACGGTACATAAACAATTGAGCGACTCCTCGGCTCTCTTTCAGGATGGTCCGGGTCGGTAAATAGATTGTCCGATACTCTGGTTAGATAGCTTTCATGAGCATCTCGCGTATGTTCAATCTTAGGGCTAGAAATTTTCTCCATCCTTTTATTTTAACTTACTTTTGTACTTTTGTCAATTAGCTAATCTGTTTGCTATACTTATATCATAAAAGTAGGAGGTTTATGAAAGGAATAATTCTAGCGGGTGGATCAGGTACGCGATTGTGGCCGATTACCAAGGCTATTAGCAAGCAGCTAATGCCAATTTACGATAAGCCGATGATTTATTATCCGCTGACCACACTGATGCAGGCAGGAATTCGCGACATTTTGATAATTACCACGCCAGACGACCAGGCTGGGTTTCAACGGCTCCTTGGCAACGGTTCGCAGTGGGGTATCAATCTAGAATATGCCGTTCAGCCCAAACCAGAAGGACTAGCCCAGGCCTTTATCATTGGCGAAGAATTTATTGGCGGCGACAAAGTAGCGTTAGTGCTAGGTGATAATATTTTTTATGGTGCAGCTCTTGATGATTCGCTACGCGCCTGCACCGACCCAGACGGCGGCATTGTTTTCGCTTATAAAGTATCTGACCCAGAGCGTTACGGCGTTGTCGAATTCGACGATCAAAACCAAGCAGTCTCAATTGAAGAAAAACCCGTTCAGCCAAAATCTAATTTCGCAGTTGTCGGCATATATTTTTATGATAATGATGTTATCGAGATCGCTAAAAAGGTTCAGCCAAGCGCCCGCGGCGAGCTAGAAATTACTTCAATTAACGCCGAATATTTACGCCGCGGCAAACTCAAAGTTCAGACGCTTGATAACGGCGATGTTTGGCTAGACACTGGCACCATCAGCAGCTTAACTGATGCCGAAGATTTTGTTCGTGTCGTCCAAACGCGTACCGGACAAATTGTCGGTAGTCCGGAAAAAACTGCTTTCCAAAATAGCTGGATTAGCCGCCAGCAACTTGAAGAGATCGCTGCCACACTCAAGAAATCAGGCTACGGAGAATACTTGAACGTATTGTAATTACCGATGAAAAAAGTTTGTGTTATCATACCTGCCTACAACGAATCTAGCGTCATCAAAGATGTTATTAAAAAAGCCAAAAAAGTTTTCTCAAAAGCCAAAAAAGACTACTCAATTGATATAGTTCTCATCAACGACGGATCAAAAGACAATACGCTCGAACAAGCTCGAAAAGGCGGCGCAATTGTCATTGATCATATCTTGAATTCTGGAGCTGGCGGCGCAACGCTAACTGGGCTTGCATACGCGCGACAACACGGCTATGATATTGCCGCCACCATGGATGCTGATGGCCAGCACGATCCAGAAGATGTTTTGGCGGGTATTCGGCAGAGCGACAACTCTAACACTGATTTACTTATCGGTAGCCGACTCATCAATAGCGAGGGCATGTCTAGGACTAAAGTTTTAGGAAACAAGGGTCTCAGCTTCATTACTTACGCCCTATTTGGTATCAATGTTACTGATTCGCAATCTGGTCTACGAATTTACTCGCGAAGGGCAATTGATAACCTCGACTGGAAATCGACTGGCTACGAATTTTGCTCAGAGATGATTTGGCGTGCCAAACAAGCAGGCATGGTTATTTCCGAATACCCAATTAAAGCAATTTACACCGACTATTCCCGCGCCAAAGGCCAAAACAACTGGAATGCCATCAATATCGTCAAACGACTATTTAAGCAACGCTTAACGGAGCTATTCGAATGAGATATCTTATCCTAGTACTACTCAATGTGCCGATTATTTTAGCAGCATTGATCAATATCATCACCCAGTACAAACTGCGCAAAGTTAGTGTAACGCGCTTTCGCCATCAATTAATTATCTGGATGGTTATCATGGTTGTACTGATTGGGTCATTTCCTCTGTATAACATTTCGATAGGCCATCCGCCGCTGGATTCGTCAGAGTTAAGCCTATTTGATATTTTGCAAACTACGGCAATTATTTTGCTATTCTACATCGCTAATAATCAGCGTCAGCGTATCGACCAAAACGAACGAAGACTGCGCGATTTGCATCAAGAATTATCAATCAGGCTGTCGGATGAAAAATAGTATTGATATCATCGTACCGTACTGGGGTGAGTTTTCACTATTGAAGCAAACCGTCGATTCAGTGCTAGCACAAACCAGCAAAGCCTGGCATTTGACGATCCTCGACGATCATTATCCAGATAAAACCGCCTATAATTATTACAAAAAGTTAAACGATAAACGCATCACGTATATCAGACACCGTAAAAATATTGGTATCACCGCCAACTTTAATTACGCTATTCAACACGCAAGCGCACCGTATTGTATGATCGTCGGCTGCGACGATAAACTACTACCTAGCTACGTTGATACTGCGCTAAAAAACATTGGTGAAGCAGATTTTTATCAGCCTCGCGTACAAATAATCGACGACAAAAGTAACGTATATCTACCGCTTGTCGATAAAGTTAAAAGAATGCTGCAACCTAAAAAATCTGGCATACTGTCTGGCGAAAAACTTGCTGCTTCGCTTTGCTGCGGTAATTGGCTTTATTTTCCATCCATCACTTGGAAAACCGATATTCTCAAACAATATTCATTTGACACAAAATACAAAATCCTCGAAGACGTCATCGTCGAATTGACCATGATTATTGATGGCGCCTCGCTTTATTTTGACACAACAGAAACTTTTCAATACCGCCGTTTTGCCGAGTCGTTATCCAGTAAGGAAAAAGGTAAAAATGGTATCCGATTCAAGGAAGAGAAAGAAGTCTACGATAATTTTTCCGATAGGTTTAATGAGATTGGCTGGAAAAAAGCCGCACGAGCAGCAAAACTTCGCGTGACATCACGCATTCATAGTTTCTTGTCGCGGTTTTAGCGCTTATCCTATCACTCTATTTTGTCTTTGCAAACTTACGATTAACCGCCCACGCATACAGATTGACGATTATCGATTGCGGCAATAGGTCATACAGTCGCCAGTTTATATCCTTCTTCGCTATTGGCATTTTAGCGTTTTTCCAGGGCGTTAGTTTCAAATATTTACGCCACAAAAAACCAACTGGATTATCGTTACCCTGCTGCCACGGCCTACCGTTCACACCAAACTGCGAATGAATGATCTTCGGCGCGTAGTAACTCTCCATGATTTCATCATAACTGTAAAAGCTCTCGGGCAAGAAACCATTAGCTTTAATGTATTTTTTAATGTCATAGCCATAGAAAACAGTCGAGAAATTATATTCCACGCCAATCTTCTTGATCTTACCTTTGAAAAATACGTTGCATAAATCTTGGTCAGCCACCTCATAATGATTGTGTCGCAAATGCTCGCGCATCTTAGCATCAATCTTATCTTTCATCCATTTTTTATGATTGATAAGCATAACTCCACAATTAAAGTAACCGTAGGTTGGCTTCAAGCCAATAACATCCTTGTGCGTGTTCACCATGGTGGCATCGTATGACAGCGCCATTACATTATCCTCAAAATCAAGCTCCAAAAGACCATCAAGTGTACCACTAATCACCGTGTGTGGATTAATGTATAAAATTCGGTCTGTTTTGATATCAAGCTTGGCAAACGCTAACATCTTATACCATGTGATATATAATCCCTTCCAAGCCTTAACACCAATCTCTTTCAATTCGTCAGGGTAGCTTGACACGTCAACAAAAGTAATTGCGGCGTTCTTATAATTTCCAACCATTTTGTTTAATTTGTTGATGCTATCTTTTTTGAGCTGGTGTCCGAGGTAAAAAATATTAATCTGTTTTAAATGTTTATTGTTTTCCAAAAGCGACACAATGGAAATTGCACTGACTACGGCATAGTTATCGTCACTCTGATATAAAACGTTTAAAATTCCTTTGTTCATAATAAATCCTACTTGTTCGTTGACAATTGCTTAACATATTCTTTCAGCATTTCGGTGTAATCGCTTGGCACAAAACCCGTTTGGCGCAACTTCGACAAATCCATATCGCTGTTGAGCGGCCGCGGCGCAAAGCCTGGTTTACTAGCAGCATACTCCTCGGTAGAAATCGGCTGTACGCGGCTGCGATCATATCCGGCATATTCAAACACGTCAGCGGCAATTTCGTACCACGACTTCACTGGACCTTCGTTGGTTACGTTATATAGTCCATATGCAACTTTATTATCTAAGAAGAATTTAGTAGCTCGAGCAATCTCTGACGCAAAAGTCAGCCGGCCAAACTGATCATTGACGACTTTTGGATTGATGCGCATATCCGCCAAGTTTTTCATAGTTTTTGGCATATTGTGACCATCGCCAACGACCCAAGATACTCGCATTATATAGTGTTTTGGTACCAAGCTAACCGCTAGATCACCAGCAGCCTTACTTTCTCCATAAACCAACAGAGGCGCAACTACTTCATCGTCTTTATGATTTTTCTCTCGGCCATCCCAGACATAATCTGACGAATAGTGAACAAGGGTCTTATTTTGCTCAATTGCGATTTTGGCTAGGTTGCGTGGACCATAAGCATTGGCCAGCCACGTCTTGGCGCGCAGTTCTTCTGTCTCAGATCCATCAGCGTTAACCAAGGCTGCTGCATTTAAGATAACATCATATTTTGACCAATCAAACGTGTTTACTTGCGCTTCATCAGCTATATCCAACTCTTCTCGTGATAATGCCTTAGAATCTGGAAACATGGTACACAACGCCTTACCTAGTTGTCCACCTGCCCCTAAAATTACGTATCTCTTACTCATAACTCCCCTTTGCTTTTGTCAGTTATTATAGCATCTTTTAGCGACCGCTTGTAGATAAACAGCAGAAGCGCTACTTGTAAAAAGCTGATCATCATAAAAACCAGCACGCTACCCAACATCGCCAACCGCTCAATCAAACACATAGACACCACTACCGCCAAAATATCCGTGAGTAGTAGTGTGTAAAATTGCCCCTTAAACCGACGCATAATTATCAGCAAATTAACATAAATTGATACAAAAGCGTTCGCCGCCGCGCCAATAACCATAATAGTTAAATCAAGGCGGAAATTATTGATATTGATGCCAAAAATAACGTTAAGCATCCAAACACCAATCAAATAGCTCAGGACAACTGAAAGTACGCCCATCCCAAAAGTTATTTGATTAATCTTACCAACAATTCGCGCGAACTCCTTCAATTTTCCTTTTGCTAATAACTCAGACAAATTCACGACATTCGGCTGAATGATAAACGATATGAAGAGTCCAAGGAGCGTAATTGGCATTGCCATAATTCCAAAATAACCAATTTGGTCAGGATGGGATTTGTCCAAAAAATACCGCGGGATATTGAGTGAAAACATCGTCAAAAACATCACAACAAATACCGCTGAAGTACGTTTCATGATTACGACAGCCTGACCAGCGTATTCTTTGATGAACTTTTTATTCATAGCAATAGCCTCAACACGTCGCACCCATAACACATCATACAGAAGGATAATGAGCGCATTGACTAGCAATATCGCCAATGTGCCATACATGACATTTTTAGTTACAATATCAACCACTATAAATACCCCAAAACCAAGAATCGCTTTCATGGTTAGTGAGATGCCAGCGATGTACAATTTACGATGGATTTGCAAAACACCATACAACGAATCGGCAATTGATTCTAAAATTTTAAAGGCTACCAAAATCATAATCAAGCCCGTTTTAGTAGCGTTATATCCATTCAATACACAAAACACCACTGCAGAAACTGCCACAATAAGCGATGCAGCGAAACGCACAGCGACATAACCGCCGCTGCAAAACTCCCGCTTGACATCAGATGCCTGATAAGTCCGGCCACCCCATAAAGATATCGCCCAAAACACCACCGAAAGCGACAACGCAAACGAAAATAACCCAGAATCCTCGATGCCATTCAACCGCGTAATAACAATCAATAATACTGGTGAAATCGCACTCTGCAACAGTGAACCTAATGAATTCCAGATGTAGTCCTTTTTCTGCGATTGCATATCATTAGTATAGCAAGTTTGCTCAATAAACTACTCTACTTTATAATTTGCTTAGTATATGAAAAAATATTGGTCTTTATTCTTATC
>CAUTSQ010000009.1:0-19658 GCA_963541395.1 uncultured Candidatus Saccharibacteria bacterium
CGTTCCTTAATAGTATAAAATGGCGTGATGTTGAACTTGACGGTTTTGATAAGAAGACAGGCAAGGCTTCCTATATCAATGAATCTCAGATTAGAAAGTATATAAGTACATATATGAATGATTCGATATACGACCTATATGAAGTAATGGATTGCTTATTTGACGTCTCCGTAGTTCCCAATCACCCGCTAAATGCAATGAGGCTTCATGAAATCTTGAGTGGAACTAATTTAGCAGAAAGAGATTCGTGGTTTCAGCAATACATGCTTAACGCTACCAGCGAACAAGGCAATGCCATATCAAGGATCCAATCTTGGAGCATTAGTAGGCTACCAAGGGACATCAGCGACCAAAAGGCGATACTGCTGACCGGCATAGCCCTAGCCTGGACTCTATCATCAACGAACAATGACCTACGTGATCGATCAACAAGAGCATTAATCCAGCTATTTAGGTATCACCAAGACGTCCTAGTAAAATTACTAGAGATATTTATTAATGTTGACGATCCCTATATAGTCGAGAGGTTATTTGCCGCAACATATGGCGTTGTTTCGTTAAATCCACATGATAAGGCTGGATTTCAGTCGTTAGTTGTATGGATTTATAAAAACCACTTCCTGAACAAAAATCGCAGACCAGACGCATTATTGGATGACTATGCGAAAGGACTAATTGAACTATATATTCGAAAATACAAGAATAATATTCACGTAGACCTTAATAAAATTAAGCCTCCATTCACATACTATAAGTTTCCAAATGATATACCAGACATAGATAGTCTCAGAAGAAAATATGACAATAATAATTATTTTTCGATCTGGGAATCGCTCATGTATGGCGAGGGCGGAGCCGCTTTAGCAGATTTCGGTAATTACACAGTAGGTTCTTATCTAAGCGAGTTTACAAATATTCCCCTATCCAAAAAATTGCCCAACCCCAACACCTCTAGAAAAGGCTTTGACAAGTTCAAAAAGTCACTCTCTAAAAAACAAAAGAAACTATTAGAAGAATATCACTCCAAAAGTTTTAGTAACCGCTTTAATTTTAGTTTTGTTGAATCTACTGTTGTCAAGCAAGAAATATCAGACGATGAGGTAACACAAGCATTAGACAACTTCGAAAGGTCGCTATCATTTTTTAAAAAATGCAAATATAAGAAATATAAACCCTACGTCGTCGGCAAAAAAACCTTTACTAAAGCCTTCGAAGATTACGATATTAATATAGCGCGTAGGTGGATAATGGATAGGGTCATAGGACTTGGATGGAATCCAGAACTCCATGAAGAATATGATAGAGGTCGTGGTAGTTTTGATCGCCTCCAAAATAGCAACGTTGAGCGTATAGGTAAGAAATACCAACGAGTAGCCTTATGTGAATTCTTGGCAATGATAGGATCGAATTATCACTATATTCAAGATAGTTGGCTGGACAATACTTCCAAGATATTCAAGGGCGCCTACCAGACATATGCAAGAGATCTGGATCCTACTGTCGATCCATTACTATTGGAAAAATTTACAAACAAAAATGATGACAAAAAGGATATCTGGTGGAAACCTTCGTACAATGAGTGGAGAACAGAAAACTGGCAATTTTCATCCGAAGACATACCAAGACCAAAAACTATAATAGAAAGTAAACATGGTAACAAGACTTTTATTACACTCTTGAGCTGGGCGATTTGGAAGAGTGAGAGAGAAAACCCAGAAGATGAAGACGATAGAAGATATCGCGAACTATGGATCCGCACCCAAGGGTATGTCGTTTACAAAAAAGACTTACAAACAATTATAAGATGGAGTAAAGACAAAAGATTCTATAACGATACACTACCACAGCCTGCTGACCATAGCCATTCGGTATTTCTTTCAGAGTTCCCTAATAGTTCTGCATATCAAGATACTATAGCAATCTATGAACCAAGCGACGGATGGACAACTCCCGACAAACAAACACCCTTCAAAGTTATACAACCTGTTATTCAATATTCTGGAAGTAACTTTGAAGAAGACCGAGCTCTTAGAAATACAGGCATCAGAATTTATAGTCCAAATTTAGTCATAAGAAAGTTATTAAGCATACAAGATACCAATAACGTAGGAGTATATAAATCAAAAGACAAAAACATATGCATGTTTAATCCCGATCTGGATGAATGCTTAAGTTCAGATTCTTTATTAGTAAACAAGAATACATTTATAGAAGAACTCGAGAGAAAAAGTTTAACTATTATATGGTCAGTGCTGGGTGAAAAACTTTATCACAATAATGGCAATTATGCGAAGCAGCGCTTAGAGGTTCAGGGTATCTGCTATTTAGATGATAACGGAGAAATTATTGAGGATGTAAGATATGAAGTGCGTTAATTATAAACTGCTTGAGTCCTAACTACTTTGAATACTGAAGACTCTATAGAGAAGTAGTACACTAAATTTCTATATCTCAACCTGCTCTTTCTTATTGTTATTTATATAACCAATCACTCAGCAAACTGACTATTATAAAGCTCGGCGTAAAAGCCATTCTGCTTCAGTAGCTCGTCGTGCTTGCCTTGTTCGATGATGTTGCCGTCGCGGACGACCAAGATCAAATCAGCGTCGCGAATGGTACTCAGGCGGTGGGCGATAACGAAGCTAGTTTTGCCTTGCATCAACTTGTCCATGGCTTTTTGGATGAGTACTTCGGTGCGGGTGTCGACCGAGCTGGTAGCTTCGTCCAAAATCAGCATCGGCGTGCGCGCCAGCATTGCCCGGGCAATCGTCAGCAGCTGCTTCTCGCCCTGCGAGATGTTCGTGGCTTCCTCGCCCAGCATCATGTCATAACCACCTGGCAGCGACCGCACGAAGTGATCGACATGCGCCTCCTTGGCGGTGGCAACCATCTCTTCTTCGCTAGCTGTTGGGTTGCCGTAGAGCAAATTCTGGCGAATCGTACCATTAAACAACCAAGTGTCCTGCAACACCATGCCAAACATTTGCCGCACGTCGCTGCGCTTCATTTGGCGAATATCCACACCGTCAATTTTGATCGCGCCGCTGTTAATTTCATAAAATCGCATCAGCAAATTAACCAACGTCGTTTTGCCAGCGCCCGTCGGACCGACGATCGCCACGCGCTGGCCCGGCTTGATGTGCGCCGACAGGCCTTTGATGATGGTTTGGTCGGGCTTGTAGCCAAAGACGACATTGTCAAATTCGACCTCACCCTTGACGTGAGTCAATTTCACCAAATCCTTGCCCTCCGCCTTTTCCTCAGGCTCGTCCAAAAATTCAAACACGCGCTCGGCGGCAGCGGCGGTCGATTGCAAGACATTGGCAATGTTAGCAACTTGCACCAGCGGTTGGTTGAATTGATCAATGTACTGGATGAACGCCTGAATGTCGCCAATTTTCAGCCGGCCGTTAATCGCCAGCCAACCACCCAAAATCGCCATGACGACGTAACCGATATTGCCGATGAAATTCATGATTGGATAAATCAGCCCCGACAAAAAATGGGCCTTCCAAGCGCTTTCCTGCAGCTGGTTGTTAATCCGCGAAAACTTAGCCAGCGACTTTTTCTGGCCGTTGAACACGCGCATCACCTGATGGCCGCCGTACATTTCCTCGATGTGGCCGTTCAATTCACCCAGCTGCGTCTGTTGGCGAAGGAATTGCTTTTGCGAGCTTTTGGCGATCAGCGTGATTACGCCGCCAGCCAACGGCAGCACCAGCAGCGCCACCAGCGACATTTGCCAGCTGATGGAAAACATCATCGCCAAAATCCCTAACACCATCACCGTCGAAGAGACTATTTGCGACAGGCTTTGATTGAGCGTCTGGCTGATGGTATCGACATCGTTGGTAACGCGGCTCAGCACTTCGCCGTAGGTTTGCTTGTCAAAATAACTCAGCGGCAGGCGGTTGATTTTCTCGGACAATTGCCGACGCATTCTGAAGGTGACCGTTTGCGTCACTTGGGTCATCAGCCAGGTTTGGATGTAGCGGAAAATGGCGCTGAGCACATACAAACCAATTAGCAAACTAACGACCCGCCAAATTGCCTCAAAGTGAAATTCTGGGCGCTGGCTAAGATCCAGCTTTTTGATGGTATCAAGTTGGTTGGACGGAATCTGGCTTTCAATTTCCGACTTGTTCGGCAGACGGTTGAGGACATCAGCACCAGTCGTACCAGCTGGCAGTGAAGCACCGTTCGGCAGCTTGCTGGTGATGGTTTCGTACGCCTTCATGCTGACATAATCTTCGACGATTTGGTTGGTGGCGCCACCCAAAATCTTCGGACTGACAATCGCGAAAGTCGTACTGCCGACCGCGAAAAGCGCCACCATGAGCATTTGCCAGCGGAATTCCGCCAAGTATTTGGCTAGCTTCTTGACCGTGCCTTTGAAGTCTTTAGCTTTTTCGCCCGCGCCCATACCGCCGCCCATTGGACCGCCCATCTTCACTGGCTGGCGCTTTTTCATGCTTTGCTGAGCCATTATACCGCTCCTTCCGCGGTCGTTGCCGACATTTTCTGCAGATCGTCTTCCGAGAGTTGGGAGGCGGCAATTTCTTGATAAACTTGGCAATTTTTCATCAATTCCTGGTGCGTGCCTTGACCGACAATTTTACCTTCGTCCAGCACAATGATTTTGTCAGCGTTCATGATGGTATTGATGCGCTGGCCAACGATGAGCACAGTTTTATGCTTGGTTTCTTTGGCGAGCGCCAAACGCAATTTGGCGTCAGTTTTGAAATCCAGTGCCGAAAACGAATCGTCAAAAATGTAGACATTCGGCTCGACAGCAATCGCTCGGGCAATCGACAAACGCTGCCGCTGGCCGCCGGAAACATTGCTGCCACCTTGAGCAATGTCATTTTTGTAACCGTTTTTTAGCTCGCTGATAAATTCAGCGGCTTGAGCGATTTTAGCGGATTTTTCTACCAATTCTTGGCTGGCTTTGGCGTTACCATACTTGATGTTACTGGCAATCGTCCCGCTAAATAACACGCCTTTTTGCGGCACGTAGCCGATTTGATCGTACAAATCTTCCAATTTCAAATTCCTAATATCCACGCCATCCAGCAGAATCTGCCCCGCCGACACATCGTAAAAGCGCGGAATCAAATTGATCAGCGTCGACTTGCCGGAACCAGTACTGCCAATGAACGCTGTGGTTTGCCCCGGCTCGGCCGTGAAATTAATATTGGAAAGCACCGGCAGATCAGCATCTGGATAGGTAAACGTGACGTCTTTGAATTCAATTTTGCCCGTAGCGTCATGTGGCAATTGTTGCGGCGACTGCGGGTCAACAATTGACGGGAATGTATCCAACACCTCGCCTACCCGCTTGACCGACACAGCCGCCCGCGGCACCATGATGAATACCATCGACAGCAGCAGGAACGAAATAATCACCTGCATGGCGTATTCCAAAAACGCCATCATATTACCAATTTGCAGATTGCCGCTGCTAATCAAATGCGCGCCAAACCAGACGATCGCCACGCTAGAAAAGTTCATCACCAGCGTCATGATCGGGTCAAGCAGCATCATCAGCCGATTTAGAAATAGACCCATTTTATTCAGCTCGGTATTGGCTTGCTGGAACTTTTTCTGCTCAATCTTTTCATTGTGAAAGGCGCGGATGACTTTCAAACCAACTAAGTTTTCACGCGTCACCAAATTTAGCTTATCCACCAGTGTTTGTAATTTCTTGAACCGCGGCACGGCAATGACGAACAGCACGGCAATGACCACCAGCAGCACCGACACCGCTAGCGCGATGATCCAGCTCAAGTTTGGCGCGTTATGGATGGCTTTTTGCAGACCGCCAATTGCCATGATCGGTGCCATCAATGCCAGACGCAACAGCAGGATTGACGTCATCTGAATTTGCTGAATGTCGTTGGTCGAGCGAGTAATCAGCGAGGCGGTGGAAAATTTATTAAAATCCGCCAGCGCGAAACTCTCGACTCGCTCAAACAATTCTGTTCGTAATTTTTGCGCCATACCGGTGGCGATCCGGGCCGCCAAAAACCCGATGACGATCGAACACAGTCCGCCCGCCGCCGTCACTAAAATCATCGCTAATCCGTTATGCCAAATGGCTGGCATGTCTTGCTTGATGATGCCGTTATTGACAATTTCCGACATCTTGTCAGGCAGCCACAAATTCGCCATCACCATGGCGTAGGTAAAGCCAACCAAGATGATGAACATCAGCCAGTAACCGCTAAAAATCCTCAATATATGTTTCACAGACCCCCTTACTGCCGCAACCCTAGAGATTAACCGTGTATGATCGGTAAATTTACACTGTACAATATTCTAGGTTATAAATTGCTCTTTGTCAAGTTTGTCAAGAAAGCCCACCGCATAACGGTGGGCTCTACGCTGTCTGATATACAACGAATAGGTTTAGTACATGCCCATGCCGCCGCCCATATTTGGCATAGCAGCACCTGGCGTTTCTTTCTCTGGCAGATCAACAACCAATGCGCCCATCGTCATTGCCGTACCAGCAATTGAGGCAGCATTCTGCAAGGCCTCCTTGGTAACGCGTACTGGGTCAACTACGCCTGCCGACTTTAGATCAAGCAATTCATTCGGGTGGTTGACATTGATACCTTGGCCAGCTTTGGCTTTTTTGACCTGCGGCAGCCACTCGTCAGCATTCAAACCAGAGTTGCTCAGCAAGATTCGGAATGGCTGTTCAAGTGCGTGAATAAGCAAATCTTCGCCTGCCAATACCGAAGCATCTTTGCTATTCGAATGCTTATAACCACAGGCTAGGTTCACTAGCGTTACACCGCCGCCTGGCACAATACCTTCAGCTAGTGCTGCCTTGACGGCTGCCACAGCGTCATCGACACGATATTTCTTTTCTTCGATTTCCGTCTCGGTCGCACCGCCAACTTTAATCACCGCCACTTCGCCAGTCAAAGCTGCATGGCGCTTTTGCAAATTCTTCTTGGTATAGTCGCTAGTGGCATTGTCGATTTCCATTTCAATCTGATCGACACGTGCACTAACCGCCGCCTTTGACCCTTCGCCTTCGACAATAGTTGTCAGATCTTTGGTAGCTATCACTTTGCGGGCCGAGCCAATTACGTCGCTACCGACATTATCAAATGTCATGCCAGTGTCTTCGGTGATAACTTTGGCGCCAACCAACGCTGCGATATCATACAGCACATCTTTGTCGCTCGGAGCTTTGATAGCCAAGGTATTGAAAGCACCTTTGAGGCGATTCAGTACTAGCAAACTCAGCGCTTCACCATCAACATCATCGGCGATCAGTACCAAATCTTTCTTGCCGCTTTGAGCAATCATCTCTAACAGCGGTACAAATTCTTGCGCTGAAGAGACTTTCTTGTTAGTCACCACAATTGCTGGTTTGTCGTAAACTGCTTCCATGCGCTTAGCATCGGTTACCATGTAAGGGCTGACAAAGCCGCGTTGTACCGTGAAACCTTCGACTACTTCGCTTTCAAGCTCTAAGCCGCGTCCTTCTTCGACTGTCACCACGCCGTTCGGGCCAATTTTTTCCATGACATCAGCGATTAGTTTGCCAATCGCCTCATCGCCTGCGGAGATTGTCGCTACCTCGGCGATCCGTTTTTTGTCGCCGCGGATATCGTCGGCAAGTTTGCCGAGCTCTTTGATAATCTCGCTAGCAGCACGCTCTAGCCCTTTGCGTAGTAACATCGGATTATGGCCAGCTGCAATTAGCTTATTAGCTTCGTTTAAAATATGATAAGTTAAAACCGTCACTGTCGTAGTGCCGTCGCCAGCTACATCATTCATCTTGTTAGCAGCCTGTTTGATAAGTTCGGCGCCAACTTTGAAGCCAAGCGTCTCGTCATCAGCTTCATCAATATCAATACTTTTCGCAACCGTCACGCCATCGTGCGTCACGCTCGGGCCGCCGTAGCTTTTACCGATTACTACGTTACGGCCTTTTGGCCCCATCGTCGTTTTTACAGCGTTATACAGAATTTTGGCGCCCGCCAATACGCGAGCACGCGCATCTTCATCGTAAAAAACTTTTTTTGCCATATTTCCTCCTATTCAATTGTAGCGAGGATATCCTCGTCTTTGATAATTAAATATTCTTCCTTATCAAGCTTGATGGTCGTCGCTGCGTAGTTTTTGTAGACAACCCGTGCGCCGTCAGCCACATCTTTGACTGCCGAGCCAACAGCCACTACCTTAGCAGCTTCCGATTTTTCTTGGGCTGATTCTGGCAAAAAAATGCCGCTAGCTGTTTTTTCCGGTTTCTTTTCTTTGGCAGCCACGACATAATGCGCCATTGGCTTGATTGGTGAACTCATGATTATATCCTCCTTTTCTAATCTATTTTAGCACTCTTGACCGCAGAGTGCTAGACCCAAGTATAAGAAAGTCGGCGAAAAACGTCAACCGCATTATCAAAATATAAAAATAGCCCGAGCTAAAACTCGCGCTATTTTGCTGTACTTATAGAGATTAGCTAGCTCTCGATAATAGTGCCAACCTGCCCGGCCAAGGCTTGTTCGGCGCTACCCAGGCTAGCGATAATCGCTCGGCGACCTGGCTTTTCGACAAATTTCAAGGCCGCTTGCACTTTGGGTAGCATACTGCCCGGCGCGAACTGATTTTCGTCAATGTAGCGCCGCATCTCTTGGCGATTAGTGCGTCCAATTGTGCGCGCGGTCGGTTTACCATAATCAACCATCGCGCCATCAACTGCCGTCAGTATCACCAGTGCCTCAGCATCAATCGCATCAGCCACCACTGCCGCTGTGAAATCCTTATCAATTACTGCCTCGACCCCCTCTAAGCCATCACTGACAGTTTCAACAACCGGCACGCCGCCACCGCCACCCGTGATAACCGTCACGCCAGCATCAATCATCGCTTTGACTGTATATTCTTCGACAATCCGCTGCGGCTTCGGCGACGGTACCACGCGCCGCCAACCGCGCCCAGCATCTTCTTTGAATGTGAAGTTACGGCCGTTAGCAGCCTGCTGGGCTTCTGCTTCGGTCTGATAAAATACGCCAATTGGCTTCGTAGGATTGCTAAAAGCCGGATCGTTAGCGTCGACCACTACTTGCGTAACAACTGTCGAAGCCACGCTTTTCATCTGCCGGCGCGAGAATTCGTCAATCAACGCTTGCTGCAACCAAAAACCGATCGCCCCCTGACTCATCGCTACACACGTATCAAGCGGAAAAGTCGGTACTTCTGGCGTGTTAATTGCTTCTTCGTGCAAAACAATATTACCAACTTGCGGCCCGTTGCCGTGAACGATTACCAGCTGATAACCAGCCAAAATCAACGGCACTAGCTGGCGTGCTGTCTCGTCGGCGACGTCTTGCTGGGCATGAGCCGAAGCCTCGCCTTGCTTTTGCAAAGCATTGCCGCCAAGTGCAACTACAATCTTACCCGGCATGTTGTTAAAACCTCAACGACATACAAGTTAGGCTGCCGGTAATTTTCTCAAACTCGCTAGTATTGATCAGAATCACTTCGTAACCGCAATCGCGAATCTTCTGTTCAGTTTTCGGGAAGCCTTCTGGCACGATTACCTTGCCATTTATCCACAAACTATTCACTGCATAGTATTCATCGTCATCAACGACTAGCTTATTAAAGTTAGCAAAAGCTGGATGATTTTCGTAAGCTTTAGCGACGATCAGATTATTGTTATCTAAATAAACAACATCGTCTTTCAGGTGTAGAATACCTGTCACCGGTACCGTTTCGGCGGTCATGCCATGTTTCTCGAGAATCGCCGTGATTTGGTCGGCTGCCGCCTGGTTGGTGCGGCCGCTCAACCCGATGTAATAGTGATCGCCCACCATCATGATATCGCCTGGATCAGTTGTACCTGGTTCGACGACTTGCTCAATGTCATCATAGTAGCGTGCCAAGGCTTCGCGCAAATCTGGCAGACCAGATTCGCCGCGACGACTCTCGGCCCCTGGACGTGACAAAATCGCTACGCCATGCGGCGTACACAACGCATTATCCTCGATAAAAACACTGTCTGGATAATCTTCGTTGGCCTCTAGAACCGTCACTTCCAAACCGCATTCGCGCAAAATTTCGACATAGCGATCATGCTGCTGCAATGCTAAATCATAGTCTGGCTTGCCCATTTCTGGCGTTTGGCTGATACCATCAATCAAACTATGTGACGGACGGCGAACAATGGCATACTTAAACATTTTTTCTCCTTCATTTGGTAAAACGGGCGCGCTGTATTTCAGGCGCGCCCATTTTATTTATTATCATTGACCGATTAAATCAGCAATTTTAATACCTAGCGTATCGTCCAGCGCACCAGCCAGTAGTTGTTGTACTGCGTAGGCAAATAACGCAATCACGACAACCGCCAAAAGTAGCTCGTATAGAGTGAAAATCTTCTTGCGATTCTTGATCTGCATCAAGACATAGACCAACATGCCTGGTGCGTACAAGAATACTGTTATAAGCAGATATTGCATACCGGCCGCATACACTAGCCATACTGCGTAAACACTAGCCATCACACCCACAAAGATATTAAAGGCGCGGTACTTAACGGTTTTCTTCTCTTGCAGAGAAACTTTCAATTGATAAAACGCCGTCAGGGCATATGGGATCAAGATAGCCGAAGTAGCAATCGAAATACCAATATTATAGGCTGAGCCTTCAGTTCCAGGGATTGTCAGCAGGAATATCTGTACCAGGATGTTAGTAACCAACAGCGACACTACTGGCGCGCCAACTTTATTTTCTTTGGCAAATATCGACGGGAAAGTCTTATTCTTAGCTGCCTGATACGGTAGTTCAGCAGCAAACATCGTCCAAGCTAGCCAACCGCCCAAAACTGCGATCATCAAGCCGATATTAACCAGCCAAGCGCCCCATGGGCCAACCAAGCGTTCCAACAGCATCGACATTGCTGGACTATCTAGTGCAGCCAGATCTTTCTGGGTAGCTACACCAAAAGCCAACACCGTCATCAGCACATAAATCGAAAGCACGCCAGCAAAACCAATCAATGTTGCCTTGATGATATCGCTGCGCTTCTTGGCGTGACCTGAAAATACAACTGCACCCTCGATACCGATAAACACCCAGACGGTAACCAGCATCATATTCTTGACCTGCTCAATCACAGCGCCCATATCAAAGTTGTTGCCAGCTAAGCCCCAAAGGTCTTGGTTAAACAAGCCGACCTTGAACGACAAGAATATCGCTAGCAAAAAGATCGCAAGCGGGATCAATTTCGCCGCCGTCACCAAAGCGTTGATAAAGCTTGCCGTCTTAACACCCTTAAGGATTAATAAATGAACACTCCACAGCAGTACTGACATGCCAACCACTGACGCCCAGTTTTGGCCTTTACCAAACAAGTCTGGAAAGAAATAACCAAGCGCCGAGAAAACGGCTACCGCATAAGCAATATTACCAATCCAGGCAGAAATCCAGTAACCCCACGCCGAATTAAAGCCAACATACTTGCCAAAGCCAGCCTCAGCGTAGCTATACACGCCAGCGTTAAGCTTCGGCTTTTTGATAGTCAGATTACGGAAGCTGAGAATCAGGAATATCATTCCAACACCCGTAATCAGCCACGCAATAATCGTCGCCAGCGGACCAGCCGCCTCAGCCGTACCTTGAACAAGGTTAAAGATACCTGCACCGATCATACTGCCGACCACTAAGCCGGTCAGCGACCAGAGTCCTAACCCGTCCTTTTTTCTTGCTAATTGTTTGATTGCCATTTTGTTCGAGCCTCCTTCAACTCGGATTTATAGCGTCAATGCCATCACAGCCTTGATAGTGTGCATGCGGTTTTCAGCCTCGTCAAAGACAACGCTGTGCTCGCCGCTAAAGACCTCGTCAGTGACCTCCATCGAGTCAAGACCGAATTGATCGTGAATCTTCTGGCCAGTCTCGGTATTAAGGTCATGGAATGATGGCAAACAATGCAAGAATTTGACGTTCGGGTTATGCGTCTCGGCTAGCATTTGCGCATTGACCTGGTATGGCTTGAGAAGGGCAATTCGCTCGGCGAACTTGTCTTCCTCACCCATTGACACCCAGACATCAGTGTAGATAGCGTCAGCGCCTTCTAGCGCTTCGGCACGGTTATCAGTAATGGTAATCTTCGCGCCAGTTTCCATAGCAATTGAACGTGCTAGGCTAACTAGATCGCCCGACGGATGCAGCTGTCGCGGTGCCAAAATACGGAAGTCAACACCCATTTTAGCCGCACCAATCAGCAAGCTATTTGCCATATTATTGCGTCCGTCGCCAACGAAGACCAGCTTAGCGCCGTTGAGCTTGCCGACATGCTCCTCAATAGTCATGAAGTCTGCCAGAATCTGCGTCGGATGAAAAGTATCCGTCAAGCCATTCCAGACTGGTACGCCAGCATATTTCGCTAACGCTTCGACATTGGAATGCTTAAAGCCGCGGAATTCAATGCCATCAAACATGCGACCCAGCACCTTAGCGGTATCTTCAACTGACTCTTTTTTACCTAGCTGAATATCGTCTTTACCGAGAAATTCTGGCGCCACACCCAAATCATTGGCAGCTACCGTAAAGGCGCAGCGAGTTCGCGTCGATGTCTTTTCAAAGAGCAAAGCCACTTGTTTACCCTCGTGAATGCGGTGTGCTTTGCCCGCTTTCTTTTGTTGCTTGAGGTCGTGTGCTGTATCAAGCATCAGCCGAATATCGCTTGGCGAGAAGTCTTTCAAAGTCAAGAAAGAGCGACCCTTCAGACTGGTTGGCAACTTAGCTACCGTTGCAGTAGTCGAATCTGTAGTTACTGGCACCACTTTGCGGACGTGCTCCTCTTGAATCATTGGTACCGCCAAGGTGGCTGCCAGCGAACGCTCCGCCGAAGTAACTCTATCAGTAACCTGCTCATTGTCCAGATCTTCGCGCACCAGCGGCATACTCATACAGCGCGGGCCACCGCGGCCACGACCGAGTTCTGAACCGCTAACCTCGATAACCTCGACGCCAGCTTCGCGCAATTTAGCATTGGTGACATAGTTACGATCGTAAGTCACCACCACACCCGGCGCAATCGCCAAAGTATTCGAACCATCATTCCACTGCTCGCGAGCTGCTGCAATCTCATCGCCGCCGCCGCATTCAATCAGGTTAATCTTTGGCAAATGCAGCGCTTCGCACAACGCTTTTTCAAGATCATGCTGCTTGGTAATCCGCGGATAAGCTTGCCCCTCAACCTTCTCGAGAATAAACAGATTCATCTTGCCTTCAAAGTCGCGAATCTCCGGGTGGATCGTGAACTTATCGTAATCAATCATTGTGAAGACTGTATCTAGGTGCATGAATGCGTGGCTCTTCGGAATCTCGAGAGCGATAATTTTCTTGAAGTTAGAATCAGCGAACAACTCGGTTGCCATTTTCTCGATTGCCTCGGCGGTAGTGCGCTCGCTTATGCCGATGGCCATAGCTTCGCTGCTCAACACCAGCTCGTCGCCGCCCTCCATCGAGAACTTCTCATCGCGATTATACCAAACTGGAATATCGTGGCCAGCAAATCGCGGATGATGGTCGATGATATAGCGCATGAACAGCGACTCGCGGCGGCGAGCTGGCCAGTGCATCTTGTTGATCGTCAAGCCGTTGCCAATAGTCGCGGCTGGATCGCGTGTAAAGTACAAATTCGGCATTGGATCTAGGTAGAACGGATAATGATCTTGCTCAACCATATCATGCAGCTGCTGGTGATGCTCTGGCGGCAAAGAAATCTCGTCTTTGCGCACACCGGCCATAATTTTGCGCACCATCTTGTTGGTCGGCATCGACAATAGGTAATCGCGCAAACTTTGAGTCACTCGACGCGAATCTTGTTTGGAAGCTGCTAGCATTTCGTCGACAAATTCTGCTTTCAAATTATCGCTGTTTAATGCCTCTGTTACCAATTCGTCCAAATACAGCACTTCGACGCCATGGTTGCGCAGAACGTTAGCAAACTCGTCGTGCTCTTGTTGCGCCACCTTCAGGTGCGGAATATCGTCGAACAATAAGTCCTTGAGATAATCAGGGGTAAGATTCTCTAGCTCCTCGCCCGGCCGATGCAGCAGTACGGTCTTGAGTACGCCGATTTCAGAATTGATTTGCAATGGTTTTTGATTCACGCCCACCTCCGCTATGATCTAAATGATTCATTGTTTATTTACTTATATAGTTTTCATTATATAGATTTATGACGCTTATGCAAGCCTTTTCTCGGCTAAATCAAGTAGTCGGCGCTGTCCAATACTGCTGGATGATAGACTGCACCTGCGTTGGCTGATTTATTACAGCTTGCTCCCAAGTCATACCGCTATCTTTTTGGAAAGACGACATAGCCTGGATAAGACTCTCGACTTGAGTATGAGCGATAGCACTACCATTGGACGACTTGAAGGTTTCGATTTTGTAGTTATCACTTCTATACCAAGAGCTAATCGTGATAGCATCCAGAGTACTTGGCATACGAACACGAAGATCGCTACCAACACGTTCAAAAACGATATCATATGAATTATGACCGAGGCGAATTTCGTCCGCTATTCCAGAGTTATCTGAAATATAATCTATTCCATCACCCTTATTGAAGACATACACGTCATCGCCGTTGCCGCCCTCAAGGCGGTCGTTATCCTGACCGCCAATCAAAATGTCATTACCATCAAAGCCGCAGAGATCATCTTTACCAGAATCACCGTACAGCTTATCGTCGCCGGCGCCACCTCGCAATTCGTCTGAACCTAGGCCGCCATAAATACTGTTGTTACCAGCGTCACCAAAAAGGAAATCGTCTCCATCGTCACCATATAGAACATCATTACTCTTACCACCATAAAGTTTATCATCACCTTCTAATCCATAAAAAGTAAAACCATAGTCGTCAAAAGCAGAAAGCATATCATTGTCGTTAGTGCCGTATTTTATATGAGTTATAGCACGTATTTTATCTTCATCCCAAACCGTACCATCGCTAAATGAAATTCTTTCCACTCTCCTGCTAGGATCTATATACTCGGAACCCGTCCAGCCATTCCGTCCATAATAGTCTTTTATACGAATATTACCTGATCCTTTTATATCAAGTACTAAATCAAAATCATATCCCGCTCCATATTTATATTGGTCGTATCTTGGCTTCACATCACTAGGTTTAATATCACCCCCAAAGCGAATCGTGTCTACGCCGCCGCCATCGCTTATTATGTCATTACCATCACCTGAGTTGTAAACATAAACATCATCAACCAAACTAGAGTATATAATATCATCACCTCGCCCGCCGACAAACAGTCCAACACCCATCAAAGTATCATTACCGTCATTACCATATAATTCGCCTAAGTCACTTCCTCCATAGATATAGTCGTTGCCGTTGCCGCCAACAATCCGATCGTATCCTTCGTTTCCATAAAGATAGTCATTTCCATCACCACCAAAAATTAGATCATCGCCACCTAGACCTTGGATAAGGTCATTCCCTTTGCCACCTATGATAGTGTCATCTAGTACAGCACCCTCTATCTGATCATCTCCATCAAAGCCTTCTATGTATAATGAACGTTTTATTGAATAGTAATTTGGGATTTTTTTGTATCCGATAATAGAGTCTCTGTCGCCAGTACCAGCAACATAAATACTTCCTCCTAACACAGAATTAACCCATCTCATGAGGACAGCAGGTATGTCGGCTATAGCTACAGCCGTGTCTTTCGCTATATTTGCCAGAGCACTCCCGTTCACGCTATTCAATAATCTGCCCAAGTCGCCTAAGTCTAGCTTTATAGACCCCGCCCACTCAGTCGTTGTATTTATTTGCGACATCATCGCAGACGCAAAGTCATTAGCCTTTTCGTCTAACCATTGACCTACATCAAAAACAGTAGCTGCAATCTTATAAGTTTCATTGCCGATAAATTGAACAATGTCTGTGGCGATTTTTCTACCTCCATCCAAGAGAGATATTGTCACTTTTACGGACGCATTAGCAACAGCACTCGGTATTTCAACTATAATGTAATGAATTCCGTTGGCTATACCAGTATACATATTCAACACCCCTTGCGTTGCGCCCGCCAAAATACTAGTCGTCTGATCACCATGCGAAGTTTCTGCCGCCAGCGTCCCGTCACCATTCAATAGACTACTCAGGTTATGCGCATCAAAGAGAATTTCGCTTCCTGTGTTCTCTACTGCATGTCCATACTGAGAAAGCCCAGCCGCTAAGACCCACCCAGCAGCCAAAGCACTCTCCCCTTTACCAGCAGCAGAGGCAATAGCACCTTGTATGTATTTCATCGTCAAGTCATGATCGCGATTACGTTTTCTAAGCTTGTCACTGCCCATATCTCGTATATATACAGTTCGCCCAAGCTGCGTACCGTATAAACCAATGAAGTCATTCTCATTCACATAATCAGTAATGATATCATCGTAGTCCCGAGGGTTTATATTTGGCAGCACTTGGCCTATACCAACAGCGTCGAATGTCACAGCTTTGTACGCACCGTTTGTTTTGTATGCGAGGTATTGCGCTAATCCACCACCGAGAGAATGTCCAGTAAAGCTAATTGTACCAACATTAGTTGCACCGCCTGCCTTTTTGATGGTGTTTACGTAGAAGTTGAAAGCATCCTGAAATTGACTTAGCCCTTCCTTAACAATAACATTACCGCCAGAGGCGATAGCTAGGTCAGTTTCGATATCTTTGATGGCAGCAAAAAAGCTTTTACCGATGTCAGTACCGCGGAACGCAAATATCACTTCTTTGGTATCAGGATTTTGGAGAGCAATAGCGGACATGCCAGATTGGGTAGTTTGAATATTTAGGAGAATATAAGAACGGAGGAGGCTAGAGGGATCTTTGAGAGCGGAGAGTTCAGGATTATTAATATCTTTTTCTGGAATGACTTTATCTCCTATGAGCTGGGCTATGCTTTTCCCTATCGATAATTTATCAAAATCTAAATATGCTATGGCACTTAAATTCAGATAGTCTAATGTACTCAACGACATTTTCTACTCCCCTGTTTTATTAATGCAATCGTTTAGGCTATTTTCAGACCCTAAGTCTTTTTTATCTAAGAATACCGTGCATCTTCCAGTTGAACGATTTTTACTATTGGTATCTATTTTTACGCTATAAATGCCCTCTTCTCTCAATTTCTCTACAATTTTGAATATATAAGAAGCCTTCTGTTTGTCGTTCGGAGCGTCTATTATTAATCTATACAGGAAACCTTTGTCCTTGGTTTTATTGTCTTCATACTTAGACTGTTTATTCACAGAATCTACCAAATCTTCAGATAAGACAATTTCTGCCCGTGCGCTATCTGCTTTATAGCCATTAAACTCGCTATTGACTTGAGCTATTACTGGTTTCAGTTCTTCACTCGCTTGAATAGACCAGATGGCGGCGATGTATTGGTCGCTACAGTCAGAGGGGTTCAAATAGCTGCAATCAATATCAAATTTTAGTTTTGGACTTGAGACTAGATAGGCTTGTGACATCCATATGCCATTAACTCCAAAACCTCCATGTTTATATTCAGGCCTTTCTACCTTAAAATCCTCATGATATTTATTTTTTAGATACTCAGACATACCATTCCGGGTGTTAGATATTTCATTTTCGTTTTTAATGTACAAGACAACCACTATAACAGCAACCAACAAAATCAGGCCGCAGAAGACTATCAATAATCTATATGGCTTATTGTTCTTCGTTTTGATGTCTTTTTCTGCCATCATATTCTCCAATTGCTTTGTTTCTTAGATGCTCTTATTTTAGCTTAAGCATAAGCCTTATACAAGGAATGCCGTCATATATGACACCGTCCTTAACGCCGTCAGCAAGACTGCCTATAGTTTTTCCCTTGTCTACACTCTCAAAATCAACATATGCCAAGGCTGATAGGCTTAGATAATCTTTAGTGCTTACCATATAATATCCTCCTTTGATAATACGGACACATTATCTAGACATTTTTTTACACTTTCTGATGATATATTTTCGTCTACACCACAAGAAACACCACTTCTATCTTTTCCGTTAATATATAACACACTAGATGATACTCGAGAAATGCCTTGAAGTCTTACATATTGCACCATTTCAAACAGTCTACCGGTTATGTCATTTTTTGGCATCTCTCCGTCTCCCCTATATCTTATAGCAATCGAATATACAGTTAATCCATATTTACCTTTATCTCCCGCTAAAAACACCTCCTTAAAAGTTGGTTTCTTCAGAGTAAAGGTACGTTCTATGTCTGGATCTATCACGCCTAGTCTAACTTTTACATCAACGGGCATGTCCTTAAATACTTCTTTAGCCTTAGGTTGAATTTTGGCAGTTTGTTCTTTTTGCCAAGTTCTTACAACATAGTCGTCACTGTACTTCGTCTGGTTATCCACCCGAGAAATATGTATCTTTATACTTTTATCTGATTTAGGATAAGCATCAGCAGACCATACACAAGAAACGCCAAGACCACCGCCATTGCAACTAGGTTTTTCTACCTCAAAATCTTGGTCATATTTGTTTCTTAGATAGTTAGTTATGTTGGCCTGTTCTGTCCTATCGCTAACCGAACGTTTATTAATTTCTCTATCTACTATAATTCCACCTATAATGTACACTGCGGTTATTACTACGGCTATTGACGACAAAACAATCAGAACAACTTGCCAGATTTTTTTATTACTTACGCGCGATTTGTTCGTCCTTTTGCTTTTACTCTTCGCCATACAATACAACCCTTTATCACTTATTATTTTACCTTAAGAATAAGCACAATACGACAAGTTATCACAGATATACCTGTACTATAATACAACCATGGAGCACAAAAGACGCCGCAACAACTTGTATATCGGCGAGGCGTTTTACCTGGATGCCGAGAGTAAAGAAATAATCGCTTCTGGATACGGTCAGTTTGATACCACAACCTCCGAACTAACTGCATCAATGACATTTCTGGCGTCTGGAAAATTTGACAAAGTACTGATTATTATCAAATCCAGAAACGACTGTATCGCGCCGTTCGTCTTTTATAATAAAACCCTTATCAAAGGCGCTCCAGAAAATATCGCGTACAATATCCGCGCCTATTTGCACTGGCAATCTACCGAGGCGGATAGTTTGACTATGCCTCTGCGCAAATATTCGAGCGCTCATATCACCACGCTCGCTCAACACGCGCCAGACAACTTAGGTCTTCAGTCACACGCTACTGGCATGTCCAGCCAGTTCATCAAACGCGCCGTCTCGACGAAGTTGGGCTCCTCCATTCACCGTGGTGTACGCGCGTCAATTTTCGCCGGATACGCCACTAAAATTAATTCCAGCCAAGTCCGCAATGAACCGCCCATCCAGCTCGATTCGCAGTTGCGATACAGTTTTGCTTACCAAAAACACGCTTTTTCGTTTAATAATTTAGGTAATATTTTACTAGCTTTTCAGCTATATTGGATTAGCTTTTTCGACTCAACAGACTGCACGATTGATTCGATACAGCTTGGCGATGATGTTTGCTTATATTTAGCCAATCCTCATTTGTATGCCCTGTCAACCAGTTCGCCATCCTATCGCTCAATCCCGCGCATTCAGTCACAGATGCACGCTGACAGCTTAGCCA
>CAUTSQ010000010.1:0-18971 GCA_963541395.1 uncultured Candidatus Saccharibacteria bacterium
GCCCGAACAAGTTGCCGGTGTCCCAGCAAAGTTCTATAAGAAATGCCTATAGCCTTAACAAACGTAGTTAACACCAATAACAATAAGTAAATAGCTGCCAGAAAAGGACTAAATACTGATAAAACTACTAACAAAATTAACATGCCATAGCTTATTAACGCTGGCAACATCTCAAAAAAACGATAAAGCTTCGACCTTTTGCCAAGAGGAATTTCTAAGTCTGGACAACTCATGCCGCCCGTCCTAAAGATAGGACGCCAAAAGCGTACATAGTAGCAATCAGCATAATGACAAACGCACACCATCCAATTGCCTTAGCAGTTGTTGTTTTTTCCAATAGATAAAACTTCATCATTAGCGCGCCATGGATGATAGTTACTAACGTGAAAAATCCAGAAAATAATAATAAATATTGCCAGTGATCTTTGTAAAAATGTACTTGCCCGAAAGCAGTATAACGCGAATAAACCGTAATCTCGCTGGGCGTAATCTGCATAGACACGGCAATTGAACAAACTATATCTAAAATTAGCATCGCTACGAGAAAAAGAACAAGAGTCCTATTCTTGAGAACACCTAATAACGACTTAATGATTTCGCTTTTCATAACTTATAAACTATGGAGCCGTCTGCCGGGATTGAACCGGCGACCTGCGCGTTACGAATGCGCCGCTCTACCAACTGAGCTAAGACGGCAATACGTCTATATTATAACAAAAGCCAAACAATCCTGCCATAGAAAAAGCCCCACTTCGTGGGACGCTTTCTATGGCGCGCCCGACCGGATTCGAACCGGCGATCTCCTCCGTGACAGGGAGGCGTGATAGACCAGCTTCACTACGAGCGCAAACTATTCAGTGTGCATTATATATCATTACCTAGTTATGTGCAAGCGAAAAACGCCTACTGGTTAACTACTGCGCCGCCAGTTTGGCTGTTATCTGGAATGGTTATATATTCGCTAATCTTACCACTCTTTTTTAGCTGTTCAAATTGCGACTTAAAAGCCGTCAACGGTATATGAATATATTCAAAGGTTATCTTCTTGTCAGTTTTCGCAACAACTTTTACTATGTAATAACCATCGTCATTAGTGCTCCTTGTAATACCAGATAAGCCGCCGACTGGAGTTTTTGAAATGTCTGAAACTCTAAGTCCATTAAATTTACTACTAATATCAACCGATCCGCTATTGCCAGCTGATAATTTGCCCTCGGTCGATTGTTTATTGATAGTTTCAACCGTTTTGGCAAAGTCACCATTAGACTTCAGTAAAGATAAGGCTTTATCAGCCTGATCTTTTGCAGTTGTATCCATAGCAAAGGCGACTTTATTTTTTAGCAGCCCGTTTTCGACAATTAGCCGATAGTCATCGGCGCTCTCTCCATAAAGCATACGAATCGACGCATCATATGTTTCTTGCGACACGCGGCCGTTAATCGTCGTGCGTTCCTGGTCAATAAAATCGTTAACATCTTTTCGCGAAATACTAACATTATAGCGCTTAGCTAGTTTGCGAGCGTAAGCTGCTTGTTGGGCTAAATTCATTGAACGATATTTAATGTCGTCAAGCTGAACATACCAGTCTTTGGAGTTGACCTTAACCTCACCATATTTATTTAAGTAATATTCAGAAGCTCGGTACTGCACCAAATAATCGCTATACCGGACTGGCTCGCCGTCAACACTGCCAACTGGCAACATTGCAATGCGAGAAATTCGATAAGCTATAGTGCTAGTATTCTGCATCGGATACATTACCGCCCAGCAACCGACTAATAGCAGAATGATACTGGCCATCGAAATAAGTACTGTATTAATAATCAGCTTATGCTTGGTGTATTGAATCGGATATTTAAACCTGCGGCCGCCAGCTAAAATCTGTTCGCGATGCTCAGCGATAGTCTCATTAGTAATACGGCTCGCCGCTGGAGCTGGTTGTTTTTTACTTCGCTTCAACTTTATTTTCTTCATATATTTTCTGTCTCCTTAGCTCGGCTTCGTGAACTGCATCTTGCAACTCATTATATATCTTGCTAGGATGCTCGACTAGCCGAATAACCAGATCGCCAACGTAAGTACGCATGATGATGGTGCCAAACTTGAACACTTCACCGCTAAACCCAGGTATATTATAACTTATACTTTGGACCTTATCTAGATTTATTTCTACAACATCCCGGCCAAAGAAGCCGCGCTGAGTAATCTGGCGAATGCGCTCGTTAGTCACCGCGTACACAGTATAAAACCACATCAAGAAGTGATAAATAAACAAGATTAAGCCAAGCACAAAGCCGCCAAAAAATATCCATAGCAAATCAAGATTAGTCTGCCAGATCAAGAACGGTATTGCACCGACAGTCATCGGAATTAGCAGCGAATAAAAACCCTTCCGCATAGCAATAATGTGCCGTCGAAAAACTAGCAATACTTTCTCGCCGTCGTGTAATCCTTCAAATTCTGCTGCCATAGTAATATCCTGGTACCCCGGACAGGAGTCGAACCTACAACCATTTCCTTAGGACGGAACTGCTCTATCCAATTGAGCTACCGGGGCCCTGGGATTAGTGTAACATCGCAAGCACTAGCGAGTAAAGCGCTCGCTAGTTCGATGATAACTATATAACTCATCATCGCTAAACCAATGCGATATTTCTTCTGCAGCTTCCTCGATGTTACCGCTAGCATGAATTAGATTAGGCACTCCCTTGCCTTCGCTATCAGCATATTGGAAGCTCATGTGCGAAAAGTCGCCGCGAATGGTACCAGGGGCAGCACTCTTTGGTTCTGTCGCGCCGACAAGTTTGCGAACCAGATCAACTGCTTCGACACCCTCAAGCACCATCGCGATAACCGGCCCCTGAACCATCATTTCTAACGTAACGTCAAACTTTTCTTTGCCGCGGCGAGTGATCATTTTGCCAATTTCTTCGTAGTGACGGTAGTAGTGCTGCTTGTCGGGCGCAATCATTTTAGTAGCGACTATTTTCAGTCCAACCTGCTCGAAACGCGTCAGAATACGCCCAACTAAGCCCCGCTGCACCGAATCCGGCTTAAAGACAATTAGTGTTTTTTCTACATCACCCATCATTTATACCTCCTATTTATACAGTTGCTTTACCGCTATTATATCAGATATATCTAAGTTATTTACCATAAATATTTTGAATAACTTTTTTGTTCGATATATTGTTTATCTACCCTTAACGACGTACAATATTCTTATGGATATGTCAGAGCTGATTGAAGATTTCATGGAGTATCTCCAAATTGAACGCGGACGATCAATCAAGACTAGCGAGGCGTATCGCCACTATCTAGAGCGTTTTCTAGAATTCGCTGGGTTCGACTTAAAGGTTGATAATATCCGCCCAGAGCTAGTCAGAAAATATCGCTTATGGCTCAATCGCTATCAGACAGATCGCGGCGGCACTTTATCGCTTATTACTCAGAATTATCACCTCATTGCCCTGCGAGGTTTCCTGGATTACCTAAGTAAGCGCGATATCAAAAGTATGGCGCCAAACAAAATAGAATTGCCGAGAGTTCACCGCAAACAAGTCACTTTTTTGTATAGCAACGAGGTGCAGCGTATGCTTGATGTAGTACCTAATGATGATAGTTTGCCAGCACTTCGCGATAGAGCCATTCTCGAACTTCTCTTTTCTAGCGGACTGCGCGTATCGGAACTCGTTGGGCTTAATAAAGATCACGTCAATATGCAGCGCCGCGAGTTTACTGTCCGCGGTAAAGGACAGAAGGACCGCCCAGTTTTTATTAGCAAACGGGCAGCTGAACGCGTCCAGGATTACTTATCGGCGCGAACCGATTCTTTACAACCTCTATTCCTGAGCTATAGCCGCAATAGCGGCACGACTAGCACTTCTGGTGATTATCGGCGGCTATCGCAGCGCAGCATTCAGCGAATCATCGAAAAATACGCTAAGCTAGCTGGCATCACCAAACACGTCAGTCCGCACACTATGCGGCATAGCTTTGCGACCGATTTGCTAATGAACGGCGCCGATATTAGAAGCGTACAAAGTATGCTCGGACACAGCAGTATCGCTACCACTCAAGTATATACCCATGTAACCGACCAGCATCTCAAAGACATTTACGAGCAATTTCACACCGACACTGAATAAATTTTTTATTCAATTATCTCTATTATTCTACGGTTTTACTGCTCTTCTGGAATAACTTTGCATGTTAATGCCGAAGGTACCCCTTGATTAGTTACCGAGAAGTCTTTACAAAGACTGCCTGTAATATCAACTGCATACTCAGGATAATTGATATTGCTAGACGAGCTAATCCGGCTAGATACGCGACGATATACATCACCGGCTCGGCCAGTTGAATCGACTTTTGGTTGCACGCCGTCAAATTTAATCGTACCATCGCCGATATTATCAAACGATAGTCTAACATCAGTGTCGTTATAAATACTGGTGATTCGCAAAAAAGCCATTGGATTGCCAGCAACAAGATTGCGCGGCAATGCGACATAGGCCGAACAAGCATATTGATGATTATCAAAAGCTTCCGCTGAACACGTAATTGGCGAGACGCCTGCCGTCGCGTTTGTAGCGCTACCAGCAGCACGAACCGATTGCGGCGCCACTACATTAAACGTAGTACTATCTAACAAATTTCTCGGCGCGCGAATACCAGACGGACGCAAGAAGGCAGTCGAGACAATTGAGCTATCAAAACTTTGTTGCCCGTTAACTGTCGTGCTCTCTGGAACAACCGCCTGAATACGCAATAGCGCTGGCGCATCAGCCGGCCATTCCACGCGTTTTAGTAAAGTGTCGCCGCCATCAGCAGACGATATTGTCGACACCTTATCATTTTTCATCATCCATTGAAGCCTAATTATAGAGGTATCTTTGTTGACGCGCAACGGCACAACGCGCGAGCTGCCCTCCTTGAGACTATACACCACATCGCTTGTTTGCGAATCAATCAATACACAAGTATAAGCCTGTCCGCTAATGTATTGTAAGTTAGTACCACTCTTGATAGTGATAGCGGTATTACTTATGCTACTAATTATGCCAGCATCTTGTATTGTACTACAGCGTTTAGCAGCAATCGCCTTACAAGCAGCGCTAGCCGAGCCGCCGCGCTGGCAAGCCATAATAGCCCGCTTGCCATCTTCGACGCCCGCCACTGCAGATTCGTAGGCGGTACGCGACAAGTTATTATTGGAAGCGCGCGATTCTTCTTGAACCATGATGCGAATAAAGCCAGTTGATACTACCATTAATAATATGGCTGTAAACATTACAACAATAATTGAAACTAGGCCGGATTGCTTGGAATGCGTCATGATGCCCTCTCTGTAATTATAGTTTCCGCGAACTGATTAATCGCGCAAAAAGTATAGTTATTAGTCTCTTCAGACTGTGCTAAGCACTGCGCATCGCTAGAATTAATTATGCCATTACGATAGGTATCCTCTTCATAAGTACCAAGCGTATAACCAATCGTATAGCCAGCCCGGCTATTACTATCGACAAATAGATCAGTCAAGGAAATATTGTGAATCGCTAGACCAGTATCTTTATCGCCTAGTACTTCTACGGCATTCATCGGAGCGCCCTTAGTAATCACTTTTGGGTATTGCCCTCTCGTCGCCTTACATAGAGAGCCGTCTGGGTCAGCCACGCGGGCAAAAACGATTTTGCTGTGGCTAGGATCATCGTCGTAAACCACGCCAGCACTAGCGTCCCTTGACCTCAAGTTCTCTGGCGTATTCCAAACATAAGTATACGAGCCAAAACACAATCGACCCAAACCGCCGGTACCGCTATCGCTAGGAGCCACCTGAACGATATCTCGGCCCTTTGCCGACAAACCATCACGCTTTATCATATCGCCAACCTCGCGACCAGCAGAGTTAATCGTTTTAATCGTGATACCTTTGTGATACATGTTCATCAGCTGTATTGTAGTAGTTGCCACCGCCACCAAAAGTATCGCCACCCCAGTCATAGCTAAAAGCAATTCTACTAAAGTAAAACCCTGTATCTGATTTGCATTCTTATTACTTGTCATATATCCTCGTCACCGTTCCTATGGTTAACGGCGCTGCCGCACCAACACTATCCCAGCAAGCATTCACATACACATCGTAAGCCCTGGCAGTGTTTACGCCTGAATTCTGCTCGGCTCGAACAATTTGGGCAAAAACACCGTATGTTTTAGCGTTAATTAAATCAACGTTAGCGTAAACCGAAGGTAGCGAATATGTCGTGTTCAAAACGCGCACCGGCAGAACTGTATCATTCTTTTGATCAACCGACATAAAAAAGGCATTTGTGCCAGTGGCTAAATCAACACGGCCGCCAGGTGCAGGGCAGCCATCTGAGCTGGCACTCACAACATCAAGTGGATTATTGACCAAAAATTTGCTGCTAGTTAACTCCGCCCACTGCGCAGGATCAGTATCTTTAACATATCTAATAAGGGACACTTGAGCGTCAAGTTGCTGGCGGACAAGCGTAATCTCAAGCGAACGCTGGGCAATCTGCGTACCGCGATTCATAACTATGTAAGTTCCTACGGTCAACAAGCTGAATACCACAAAACTAAACATTACCTCAATAATGGTGTCACCGCGACTATAACGCATCTAGCAGCCCTCCCCGACAACTTGTACTGAGCTTTCTAGTGCTGCATCGCGGTCAATCCGCACGCCTAACCGCGCGCCAGTTAGCCAGCCGCTAGGGTCAACGCAAAGCCTCGCCTGATTTAACCCGCCTGCCGTTATCGTGTCGCTAACGCTTGTCTTGTTAGAAAAGTACGTATGGATAACACCGCTGACTGGCGACCGTACGATAGCGATCGAGATTATTCGATCAGTTTTACTCTCATCAATTCGAGTATCCCAGCCAAGCGCATAGCTATCAACAGAGTGGCCAGTATTTGAGGTGGTTAACAGCGCCGACTTAGTAGCCGACAACGCGTTCCTATCGGCTGCCCTCTGCAAAAAATCGTAATCGCCTTGCGATAATAAAGCTTTGTTCATTTGGTCTTCGTTTTCTGTCGCTATATACAGCGGCCGTGCTGTAAAATTAGCGCCATCAACCGACGATATAAAACGTCCAACAATCATGCACACGCGACTAGTGCCTGCCAATACTGTACTGCTATCGCTAACGACTATCCGGTCTTTATCGGCATTAAGCCCGCACTCATTGTGATTTTCTGTGTCATTTTGAACATTAACAGTTTTGTCATATTGGCCTTGGATAAAATCAGCAAACGAATCAACAGCATCGCGATAACGCTGAGCGCCAATAGTACCACCGACTGTCGCCAATATGCCAGCAGCCAACACCCCCGAAACAGCCAGGAACAACATTACCTCGATAATTGTGAAGCCCCCCGACAACTTATTCATATCACTATTTTAGCATAAGCATCATAACATTGATACTAGAAAAACGATGCAATCACTAGCCAGTCCATAATTCGCGCACCAACAAAAAACGAAATAAACGATCCTAAGGCCAACAACGGGCCAAAAGCAATCTCGCTATTAGCTTTGAGTTTCTTGCTAGCAAGTCCTGGAATCACCAAGACACAGCCAATTAAGTTAGCCAGAAACAGCCCGACAAAAGCCGTCTGCCACGAAGCCAATATCAACCCCAAGCCAACACCTAATTTCACGTCGCCTAGACCGATCCACTTACCTTTCGATATCAAGTAGAGCACGCCATAAACACCCGACATAATCACTAGCGCTATTGCCAAACTATATAATTTAACGTCATTAACTATAAAATAACGCAACACTACAAAGACTAGCGAGACCAGGCCATACGAAACAGTAAGAAAGTCTGGCAGAATTCGCCACTTGATATCGTAAGCAACTAACATGATTAGAGCTACCAACGATACACACCAAACAGCAAACAATACCCACTGCAACCCCGCCAGGTGCCATGGCCAGGCCAAGAACGACACCATAAATGCCGCCGCGAGAGATAATTCCATCAACGGCTCAAAGTAGCCGATGCGCTTACTGCAATATCGGCAACGACCGCGTGTCGATAGCCAGCTAATTAGCGGAATCAAATCGCGTAAACCGAGTTGGTGCCCACAGCCCAAGCAGCGCGAGCGGTCTTGCTGCCTCTTACTCTTCAGGAGAGGCGATAATTTTTTGTATTCGGCCTTGTCGTACGATTCGCCGGCCTTTTTGTCAGCAACAAGTTGGCGAGCTCGCAGCCGCCAGACTTGCGCTCCAGCAAAGCTGCCAAGCACCAGCCCGAATACGCCGCACACTATAGCAATTGAGATAACTATCATACGTCTAGTATAGCAAAAAGGTTACGCTTTTGCGCAACCTTTTCAAAAAACTGTAGATATCACAGATTTACGAGTCTAAACAATACGCAGCATGATTGCCAGCCTCTAAGCGCGTAAAGGTAGCGTATTGACGACGAGTACCCCTAATTAGATCCTGCTGCCCGTTAGGGTTTGATGTACCACACCTAGCTCCTAAAACTACAATGATTTGTGCATCGTTAACAGTTATCTGACCACTAAAGTCAGCGATGTTTATATTATCAATACTAGTATTTTCCGATACGCCATTAACGAACCTTCGAAGCACATCTTGGTTTACAGCGGTACCTCCGCGGTTGTTGCTCAAAGCACTATTATACGCAGCCGATACGATACTAACATCGCTCTTGCGAGCTGTATCGCGCTGGCTAGCTTGCAGTGCTGGCAACGCAATAAACACCATCAAGAAAATCAGTGCAGCAATCGCCAGCACCAAAACGACCTCGATGATTGTAAAACCACGGTCTTTAATCTGTTGTTTTGTCATAATTTAGTTCCACCTTTCCCTTTGAACTTATGCTCAACTGTATTCAGTATAGCGTAGGCCCTTTCAGTTGTCTAGACCTTATCGTACACTGCCGACTAGACTGTAAATTGGGAATAATACCGCCCCAATCAACACGCCGGCGAATATAGCCAGAATTACCATCATAATCGGCTCAATCATTGTTGAAATCGCTTGAATTTCTTCGTCAAGTTCGTCCTCATAAGCTTGCGCTGTCTTGCCCATCATCTCGTCAATCCTACCCGATTGCTCGCCGATTTTGATCATCTGCGGTACCATCGGCAAAATATAATCCTCTGTCTGCAAAGCAGCCGAAAGCGCTTTACCGCTCTGCACCTTACCGGCAGCTCTAGTAATCTCTTCGGCTACAACAGCGTTATTAACACCCTCAGCGGCAATAGCCAGCATATCCAGCATCGGTACGCCAGTAACTAGCAAAGTCTGCCCCATACGCGTAAACCGCGCCATATAAAGACGGCGGAACATACCTTTGAATGGCGGCATATTAAGCTTCAGATTGTCCAGCAAACGCGAACCCGCTTCGGTACGAACATATTGCCGCGCAAAAAAAATCGCTAGCGCTAATAGAATTAAGGTTAACCACCAAAAATTAATCACAAAATTAGATATTCCGATTAAAATTGATGTCAAAACTGGCAAGGTCTTCTTCATATCAGAGTACAACTTGGCAACCTGCGGCACGATTGTTACCATCATAAATACGCCAACCGCAACCATCACCGCTAGGACAATACCAGGATACACCATAGCGCCGCGAATTTTGCTGACCATTGCTGCATCTTTTTCTTGCTGGTCGGCAATCCGCTTTAGTGCATCATCAAGCGTACCTGATGCTTCGCCAGCGGTAACTAGCGCAATGAAAATTTTATTAAATACTTCTGGATGTTTGCCAAAAGCCGAAGATAATGTCTTACCGCCTTCAACGTCGGCAATGATTTCTTGGACGATCTCCTGCATTTTTTTGTTGGCAGTCTGTTCAAATACCGTATGCAGGCTTTGCGTCAACGGTAATCCAGCACCAATCAATGTTGCCAGCTGGCGCGAGAAAACAATCTTATCCTTGCTAGAAATCCGGTTGGTAAAGCGCGCTAGCCAGCCGCCCTCGACTTCCTCTTTAATCGATAGCGGCATATAGCCCTGAGCGGTCAGCGCTTTAGCGGCTTCGCTCTCAGATTCGGCTTGAACAAGCGATTTGACAATGTTCCCCGTCGCTTTATCGCGTGCTTCGTAGGTAAACTTTTTCATTAACTATCCCCTGATTAACCTTTCAAATTCGGTCAAATCAACAGCGAATTCCCGCGCGCTATCATAAGTAATCGTGCCGCTTTGGACCAACTGCACCAATGTGCGATCCATCGTCTGCATACCTTGGTCGGCACCAGTTTGGATAATCGCGTCAAGCTGATGAGTCTTGCCTTCGCGGATAACATTACGAACAGCCGGATTAGCAATCAAAATTTCAGCCGATACCACCCGACCGCCGCCGATTGCTGGCACTAGTCGCTGCGAACAAATTGCCATCAAAATATTACTGAGCTGCGCGCGGATTTGCGGCTGCTGATGCGGCGGGAAGACGTCAATCATACGGTCAATCGACTGCGCCGCCGAGTTGGTATGCAGTGTCGCAAACACCAAGTGTCCGGTCTCGGCAATGGTAATCGCTGCCGAGATCGTCTCGAGGTCGCGCATCTCGCCGATCAGCACTACGTCGGGATCTTGGCGGAGGCTCGAACGCAGCGCCGCCGAGAATGAATAGGTGTCATAATGCACCTCGCGCTGCACCACCACTGACTTTTTCGACTTGTGCGTAAACTCAATTGGGTCTTCAATGGTAATGATATGTTGCGATTTTTCAGAGTTGATCTTATCAACCAGCGCCGCCAGAGTCGTCGATTTACCTGAACCAGTCGGCCCAGTCACCAGCACCAAACCGCGCGGGTAATCGGCAAAATTCATCACTACTGGCGGCATACCGAGCTCGGTCACCGACTTAATCTCGTTTGGAATTAAGCGCAGCGCTGCTGCTAGGTTACCGCGCTCATGGAAAGCATTGACCCGAAATCGTCCGAGCGTACCGAAAGCAAAGCTAAAATCAAACTCTTTATCCTTGAGAAGAATCTGCTGCTGATCTTCGTCGAGGATCGCAAATACTAGCGACTCGACTTGCGCTTCATCGAGAGCATCAAAACCAGCAATAGCTATCAATGTGCCATCAATTCGCAGCATCGGCGGTAAACCAACTTGAATATGCAAGTCGCTAGCTCGGCGCTTGATGACTTCCTCTAGTAAAACTTCAATCCGTAATTCTTGTTCTGGCATTGTCCCCTCCTTTTATGCTGTGTCTGCCGACGTTACGCGGTTTACTTCTTCTAGTGTAGTAATTCCTTGCAAGGCTTTCAAGTAGCCGTCTTGGCGCATTGTAATCATACCATCCTCGACTGCTTTGCGCTGGATCTCGTTGCTAGTGGCCCGGCGAACAATTAGGTCTTGGATACCTTCATTTACATCCATTACCTCGTACAGCCCAGCCCGACCACTATAGCCATGCGGCGTAGCTGGCGTATCGCGACCTTTGACCAACACGTAGGCTCGTTGATTGGCTAATGGCAAGTCCTTGTAGCCCAAATCTTCGGACGCGCGCGCTACATCCTCTTTGGTCTTGGGCAATAAATGCCCCACCGTCTCGAGAATCATCTGCGTCTCAAGCGGGTTCGACCAATAAGCATCGCGATGCGGCGACACGCGGCGCACTAGCCGCTGGCCAATTACCGTATTGACTGTGCTGGCAATCAGGAATGGTTCGACATCCATATCAAGCAAGCGCGGTAACACTCCCGCCGCCGAATTGGTGTGTAGCGTCGAGAACACCAAGTGTCCAGTCAATGCTGCCTGCACGCCAAGATTAGCTGTCTCGCTGTCGCGCATCTCGCCGACCATTACTACGTCTGGGTCTTGACGCAAAATGCTGCGCAGACCATTAGCAAACGTCAAACCAACGTCGTTATTAACCTGGATCTGATTGACACCGTCCATCTTATACTCAACTGGATCCTCAAGTGTCACAATATTAATCGCGTCAGTTTTGATCTCTTTAATCAGCGCGTATAAGCTGGTCGATTTACCGCTACCAGTCGGGCCGCTTGTCAGAATCATACCGTTAGGGCGCTTGATGCCTTTACGAATCATTCGTAATGCTCTACCAACATAGCCCATTTGTTCTAGATCGAATGTGTTGCCAGTTTTGTCAAGCAAGCGAATCACCACCTGTTCGCCCCAAACAACCGGGCTAACAGCAATGCGCAGATCGACTTCCTTACCAGCAACATTAACTGCGAATTGACCATCCTGCGGAATGCGATGTTCGTCAATTTTCAAATTGGATAAGATTTTGATGCGGCTAACTAGCGCCGGCTCAATACTCTTCGGCAGCTGCATGACCTCGCGCAGTACGCCATCGACGCGACAGCGTATTTTTAGCGATTTTTCGAGCGGTTCAATATGCACATCGCTAGCGCGGCTCTTGACTGCATACTCTAGGATAGTACTTAATGCGCGGCTAATCGGCGAATCCTGAACGATAGTTTTGATATCGCTTGACGATTGAATAGCCTCAGCCTGAGTAGCCTGCGCCGCTTCGTCAACGGTCGATAAGTCGGTTTTATACTGGTCGAGAACATGACGGACACCCGCTTCAGATGCCATAAAGACCTTAAGCGGCCGCTGAATACGGTTAGCTAAATAATCTACCGCCTGGACGTTATTGGCATCAATCATCGCCACCGCCAGACGATTATTCACCTCGGCTAGCGGCACCGCCATGAAGCGCTCAGCAATATCACTCGGCAGCAGCGATAGGATACTCTGGTCAATGATACTAGCCGTTAAATTAACATATGGCACGCCCGAAACATGAGCTATAGCATGAGTCAACAGCTCGTCGTCTATCTCGCCGATATCTTCCAAAACCGTCAACAACGGCTTGTTCGTTTTAGCCGACTGCTTAGTGGCTCTATCAATAACCCCGCGAGAAACTAAGCCCTCGTCAACCAAGAGCTTGATGAGCTTCTCCTGAATGTCATCGGTCATCAGCGCCACTAGAAAGACTCCTACCTATTTTGATTCTGACTACGATCCTGGTTTCGGCTCTGGTTGGCTGCGGTATCAGGTGAATTAGGCGAGCTAGATGAACCAATTATTGTTTCTACTGTCGGATTTATGGCATTAGAATTAAAAACTTCCGAGCTTGGCTCTTTGACATCACTGCTCATTTTCTCAATCGTGCTAACACTAGTACCAACCCGCGGCGCCTTAAGCGCAGGAATATTGTTACCAATAGTAAACGCTATTAGCATAGATAAACCGGCAATCAGTACAATCATCGCTATATCGCTCTTCTTCACGGCTTTATCCCCTTCTTGTTAAGTTGAACTGTTTTACCTGGCAAGTAATAAGCATGTCCAGAAATTGACATCGTAAACTTAGAATCTGACGCTTCAATCGTTGATTCGTCAATATCAATCACGCGAATTGACTTCTCGAAATTACGCAAAACATTGCGCAGTATATCTGCATTGCTGGCTGATAATTCCATCGTAAAGGCTATCTGTTGAACACTTCTAGAATTATCGGCATTGTTGTCGCTTGACGAGCTGTTATTTTTGTTACTGTCAGAGGAATTTTCGTTCGAAGAAACTGTTTGAAAAGACTCAAGCTTAGCGCCAGGCACTCGGCCAACCAAATTTTGCACAGAGGCGCCAAGTGCTAGCGAGTTGTCGTCAGCTGGCAAAGCATCCAAGATAACACGCAACGGGTCTTCCTTGTCGTTAAGTTTTGCAGAGCCAAGCGCCGAATTGGTGTTTAACACGCGGATATTATCGCGCAAACCGTCATACGTCTTAATATTACTATCAAGCGTCGATGTCGTTTGATTCTTTTCGGCTAGAACTTTCGTCTCAAAAACTATGCGCTGTACTAGAAAACCGCCAATAACCAGCGCAAAGCCAACCAAAACCGACGCGCCTGCCACCCAGCCGAACATTACGCGGCCGCTACGATCAATTTGCCGGCGCTTATTTAGCGAGGTATCTTTCTTTGCTTCCGCCATTATTTATCCTCCTTTTTGTTTGAAGTCTTTGCCTCAAACAGCGAATCTGGCACGTGCTTTTTTGAATCAGTCACGTCTACCGAGCCAGTCGGCGAAACGATTACTAAGCTTTTAACGCTGTTCGATAACAATTCTTCGGGATAAGAAAACGTCAGAGTAAACGTCAGTTTCTTTTCTCCGCCAGAATCTTCGGCATACGCCGTGTTGGTAATTCTCACAGAGCTAGATAGCGGCGTTTCTGCAGATTCCGAATCTTTAGTATATTTCAGCTTGGTATTGAGAATGGTTTTTTTGAGAGCGTCTACCGCATTAAAACCGCCAGTGGTTGAGCCTTCTATGGTAATCGTTTTTTCTGACGCATTATAACGTACTGTTGACATAGTCACGTTGTTTGGCGCCTGCGGATTAACCGCACTCAAAGTATCAAAGATGCGTGAATTAACGCCTCGATTACTACTGATCATATCAATCTGAGTTAGCTGATTCTGAATAGTCAAAAGATCATTAATATCTGGTTTATCGCTGAGTTCTTTATATTTGCTTTTAATAGCATTATCAGCTTGGCCGCTAGCAAACTGCAGCGACCCCAAAGCAAGCCCCAGCACAATCACAGCACCTGCCGCAGCTGCAGCCACTAACATTGATACCGATATCACCGTATTACGAACCCGCTGAGCGTGCAAATATTCCCGCTTAACGTCTGGTATTAGGTTTACTTCAATCATGACAAGTTTCTCCGTTTCGCCAGGCCAACCGCCGTAGCAAACTCGTTAGCAATCGGCGCTAGTTGCTGCTGCATGCTCTGCGAGACATTTATATTTTGCCAAGGGCTAGTTGCAACCGCTGATATATTAATCTTGCCCGCCAAATACGAATCGATTTGCGGCACAGTCGCGCCGTATCCAGATAACAAAGCTTGAGAAACAGCCACATCTTCATACCTATTCTGGAAGAATTTAATCGATTTTGATAATTCAGAAGCAAAATTATCAAGCGTCATCTCGACAGCACGGAAGACTTGCCCTTCGAGGCGACTTTGATCTAGACCAAATTTCAAGATAAACTGGCGAGCCTGATCCTCTTGGACGCTCAGATTCTGAGCCACAGCCTTAACTAGCGAGTTCAGCCCAGTCGGAATCGTTCTGATTAATCGCGGCGTATCGCCGTAAGTCAAAGCGATATCTGTCGATAACTCGCCCATATCGACCAGCATATAAGCTGAATTACTAGCAGTCGCTGGCACTAACGCTCGCACCATCGCTAACGGATCTGGCTCTTCAGCTATCACATTCAGACCAAGCGATTCAATTAATTCCAGACGTTCTTCGCTATATTGCTTGGACACGCTAGTGATTAATACTTCGTTTTGGTTTTGCGACTTTAGCGAACCGCCTAGCAATGCCCAGTCAACTTTCGCCTCGTCACTGCTCATCGGAATATACTGATCAACTTGGTATTTCATAGTCGCCCGCAGTTCCGCTTCGCTCATCGCTGGTACGTCGATAACCGTAGTGAAAGTCTTACTCGACGGCAAGCCAATCGCCACATTTTTAGTACGAATACCAGACTGGCCCACTGCCGTCATCGTGGCCTCGCCGAGCCGGCGCCGTGCTTCTGGTGAGTCGCTCGCGGTAATTTTGTGATCGACAGGCACATATCCGTATGCAACCAGATTCCAACTGCCCTGGCCAGAAGCAGCTAGCTGCAACACTCGCACCGCGTTAGTACCGATGTCGAGTGCAAAGAAATCGCCCATCCCTTTTTGAATTTTCATATACCTTATATTATGCATAAGCAAAGTAAAAAACGCAAGCTTTTTAGATAATTACTTTTCGGACAATACCCTTTAAATGCTATAATGTAGGATTATGAGTTTATCTATCGGAATTGTCGGTTTGCCGAATGTCGGCAAATCCACGCTTTTTAATGCTTTAACTAATAATAATATTTTGGCGGCCAATTATCCTTTTGCCACTATCGAGCCAAACACCGGTATCGTGCCGGTACCCGATGAGCGCCTAAACGTCCTCGCCAAAATGTACCACGCCGAGAAAATTACCCCAGCTACCGTGACTTTTGTCGATATTGCTGGGCTAGTCGCTGGCGCCTCCAAAGGCGAAGGTTTAGGCAACAAATTTCTAGCCAATATCCGCCAATGCGACGCCATTGTCCATATCGTCCGCGCTTTTGAAAGTGACGATATCGTTCATGTCGAGAATATTATCGATCCAAAACGCGATATCGATACTATCAATACCGAACTGATTCTGGCTGATCTACAAACGCTAGAAACTCGCCTAGCTCGCCTCGCCAAAGAGGCCAAAGCCAACCCCAAAGCTAGCACTATCAAAAATCGTTTAGAAGTGCTAGCTGAAAAACTGCGCGCTGGCACGCCAATTAACGAAATCTCCAGCGTTGATCCCGACGATATCGCTGATTTACACCTTTTGACCGCCAAGCCAGTAATTTATGTGTTCAACGTCAATGAAGAAACCCTGGCTAGCGAAGACAAGAAGCAGAGCCTGCGCAATCTCGTGCCACACTCCCGCAGCCTATTCATCTGCGCCAAGCTTGAGGACGAAATTAAAGGCCTTAACCCCAGCGATACACTCGAACTCTTACAAAGTTATGACGTACCAGAAGACGGACTAACGCAAATGATTCGCGCCGCCTACGATCTACTCGGACTGCAAAGTTACTTAACTGCCGGACCGAAAGAAGTCCGCGCCTGGACGATCCACCAGGGCTGGACCGCTCCGCAAGCCGCCGGCGTCATTCACACTGATTTCGAAAAGGGCTTTATCGCTGCTCAAGTTGTTAATTACGACGATTTAGTCGCCGCCGGCTCGGAGGCTAACGCTCGCGCCGCCGGCAAAATCCGTACCGAAGGCAAAACTTACGTCATGCAGCCAGATGATGTAGTTGAGTTTAGATTTAACGTTAGCAAATAATTTAGCATTTAATCGCTTAGATTTGATATAGCTTAGACCAATTTGCCAGCGAATCACCGGCCAGCCGCATAAGCCGCTAACAACTTCCAGCTTTTCTCAATATATAAAACCGCTCCAAGTTGCCGTGCGCACCTTTCACTTCGCTATCTGCTTTATTAATAATTATGAAATTAGCACGCACCCACTGCTCGAATTCGCGCAAGATTGCCCGCCGCACGCCGTCATTCTTGACGACACCGCCGCGAGTCAGCTGTTGGCGTTGCGCCTCAAATTGCGGTTTAACCATTGCTACTATAGTTGTATTTTTATCAACGATTTTCGCAACGTGCGGCAAAATTTGCCTCAGACTAATAAACGACGCGTCAATCACCACTATATCCGGAATTTCACTTGGCACAAAATCCCGAACGTCAGTTTTTTCATATAATTCAATTCGTTTGTCGCCGCGCAGGCTCGGGTGCAGCTGATCGGTACCAACATCCACAGCGTATACTTTCTTCGCGCCATGCTGCAACGCAAAATCGGTAAAACCGCCCGTGCTGCTGCCGACATCCAAAACCGTCTTGCCGCGAAAATTCAAATTGAAAGTTTTCGCCGCGCCCGCCAATTTTAGTCCGGCCCGCGACACGTAACGCTCTGGTGCTGTCAACTCAATTGGCGCTGATTCATCAACAAACAACCCCGGCTTGGCTGCCGCCCGCCCGCCAACGCGCACACGTCCCAAACGAATCCAATTCTCGGCTTCCGAACGCGAACCTACCAATCCGCGCGCCAGCATCAATTTATCTAACCGTTGCTTCATTCCTCAATTCTACTATGGATACATAATCCGCTCAATGTCGCGGGTCATCGCCGCAATTGCGGCATAGGATTTACCCTGAGTCATGATCGTCATTACATAAGTACCGCGCGGATGCCGGACAATCGCCGTGTCGTGCACGTAATTCCACAAAAAGCCAACCTTATCATAAACTTCGCGCGCTTGGCTACCCGTCGGTATACCATAACGGTAAGGATGGTGCGACAAAGAATACAACAGCCGCTCGCGCTGCGCTCCGCTAATTAGCGAGCCAGTCTCCAATCCGACCATGAACTTCGTCAGATCACCCGCCGACACATGAGTTGCCTGCGCGTGCGTGAAAGTCACTGCCCGCGAAAACCCTAGTCGGTAAACAAAATCGTTCAGATTTTGCCGGCCAAATCTATCTAGCCATGCCACCGCGCATGGATTAGTACTGGCAATAGTCATCCGATCAAAGCAGCCCGATACCGTTGTGTCAAGCATCGGGTCGCTCCAGCTAATTCCCCCGGCATTTATCTCATCAAACAAACGTTTAGCAACAAATAACTTATAAGTACTAGCGCTAACGACACTCTCCTCGGCATCGGCGTCTGCCGACCAACCGCTGCCGCCCAGCTGGCGAATCGAGAACCAAGCACCATTACGCGCCTTATCACGTACATAAGCTCGTAAGCCATCTTCGGTAGGAGTATAGCGGTTATTATAAATTACGCTCGGCTCTAAATCAGTCATCGCCGCCAAGATCACGCCGCCACCTTGGCCTCTCAGCAGATAATCAGTGACTGGTTGCACTATTGAAGCCGCATCGATTTGGCTGCCTTTCTCACCAGTGGTTCGCGAGACTTCTCGCCCGTTCTCGATATTGATATTTGTCTGGCCAGCCGGATGTCCAGCTGCTTTTGACCAATTATCAATTGAGTTTTGTAGTTTTTGCCTGTTAATCACCAGGGTCGTACCACCCTCTGTTGTTTCGCCAAACTCTAGCCACGAAGCTTTCTCGGCATTGCCAACTGCAAACGTCTGATCGGCAGCGCGAATCGTCAAAGGACGAGCCAATGCTTGCTCGGCTTGATTGCGGACAGAAGCGAACGCCGTACTACGCCGCGACGCCTCTTGTAACTTAGCGTCAATTCGAAGCTCCGTCATGCCAGCAAATGAATACTTAGCCGTTTGCAGCACGTTTTTGATAGCTTGCGCACTCACCAAATGTCCTGGCACATCATTAAC
>CAUTSQ010000011.1:0-18797 GCA_963541395.1 uncultured Candidatus Saccharibacteria bacterium
CACCAACCAAGACGAGAAGTCGCAAATCAAAAACCGCGAAAAAGCCATGAGCGTGCTGCGTTCGCGGCTGCTGCAGATGAAAATTGACGAAGAAAACGCCAAATTAAGCGCTGAACGGCGTTCGCTAGTCGGCACTGGCGACCGCTCTGAAAAAATCCGCACCTATAACTTCCCGCAAGATCGTATCACCGACCACCGCATTCACTACAACCGCAGCAACATCCCCGCGGCCATGAACGGAGACATCAACGATTTGATTGAACAGCTGCAAGCCTACGAACGAGAGTTAAAAGCGCAAAACGCCGACCAGCAATAACCTATCGCCGCCTCGCCCCTGAGCGCATTAAGTTCGTTTGACCGCCACAAACTTGCATTTTATACTATTCGTATGAATATATCGGCATGGCTTGATCACGCAATCAAACAATTACGAGAAATTGGCGTCGATTCTGCCAGACTAGATGCAGAACTTATCTTGGCTAATACGCTGCGGAAAAATCGTACCTACCTACATGCTCATCCCGAAAGCAACATCGATCCGCGACGCGTTGATATCGCTAATGCTCGGCTGCGTCTGCGTCTAGAACGCGTACCGCTTGCTTATATTTTAGGCTACCGCGATTTTTACGGCCGAAGATTTACGGTATCACCGCAAGTTTTGGTACCTCGTCCAGAATCAGAAGCCATCATAGAACTACTAAAAGAACTTGATGTTTCTGGTAAGCTATTAGATGTCGGTACTGGCAGCGGCTGCCTGGGCATTACCGCAAAATTAGAGATCCCGAAACTTAACGTAATTTTATCTGATATTAGCCAACCAGCTTTACGCGCTGCCCGCCAAAATGCTGAAAAATTTCAAGCCGACGTCGCTCTGATAAAAAGCAATTTGTTGCGCGCCGTACCCGGCAAATTCGATATAATTATCGCTAATTTGCCATATGTCGACCGTTCGTGGCAGCGCTCGCCCGAGACTAACCATGAACCAGCATTAGCACTCTTCGCCAAAGACGAGGGATTGGCGCTAATCTACCAACTGATAGACCAGCTACCAGTACACTTAAATCCTGGCGCACTAATTTTTTTAGAAGCCGACCCGCGGCAGCACGGCGCAATAATAGCCTACGCTGGTTCGCGCCAGCTGCGGCATAAGCTAACACGCGGCTTTATCGTCGTACTGCAAGCATAATTTGCCTATTCTCGATAGGCCGCTAGCGTCGCTTTGATATTCATCGTTTTACCGCTGCGCATCACCGTCAGATCAATAGTATCGCCCGGCTGATACTGCCCGAGAACACTTGATAAATTACCTCGCGCTCCCAATTCAGTACCATCGACCTTGGTAATTATATCTTTGTCTTGAATACCAGCTTTAGCGGCCGGGCTGTTAGCGGTAACACCAACGTCCTCGCTGCGGCCGCCAGTCACGTACGCGCCATATTTTGATGGCAAACTATAATGCTTGGCTATTTCCGGCGTGATATCCGTGTAATTGACGCCCAGATACGCTCGCTGCACGCCTTTGCCAGCCAAAACTTGCTGGATTGTACCTTTTGCTGCGTTAATCGGGATCGAAAAGCCAATTCCTTCAGCATTCGAAGCTACCGCTGTATTAATACCGATAACCTGCCCGCTGTAGTTAATTAACGGCCCGCCAGAATTGCCAGAATTAATAGCCGTATCGGTTTGCAGCATATCAGTCAGAGATTCCCGCGAGTTACCGCTGCTATCGCTCGCCGAGACCGCCCGGCCCTTACCAGAAATAATACCTTTAGAAACGGTGTTCTGATACTGTCCTAGCGCATTACCGATAGCAATAACGTTCTGCCCGACTCGGGCTGTCGACGAGTCACCTAGAGCTGCTGGTGTTAAATTATTAACGTCTTTGATCTTTAAGTAAGCCAAATCATTCAACGGATCGGTACCAACTAGCGATACCGCGTCGTAAGTCGACCCGTCCGAGGCCACAATCGTAACCGACTGCGCGCCTTCTACAACATGCTTATTAGTAAGAACGAAGCCGTCTTTACTGAGAATAATACCCGTACCGGCCGCCTGCACCTGGCGGGAACCGCCAAATAGCGATTGCGACTTAGTATTGGTAACTATCGACACCACGCTTGGCGAAACTTTGTCAATAATATCAGAAACAGAAGCTTCCTTACTATCAGCCGCCAGATTACCGTCAACGAAAGTATTCAGAGAATTGCGGCCTCCTCGCATTAGCAGCGTACAAGTTATGCCGCCAGCCGCCAAAATAATCGCCGCAATCACGATAGAGATCGCTAGCCAAACCGTCTTCTTCTGGCAAGGTTTAGTAACCGCAACAACCTGAGGTGGTAGCGGCTGTGAGTCTGACGATCGCGGTGTAGCATTTTCCTGCTTATTATTCATCAGAAACCTCCTCTATTCGATAATTTGATCATATCCATTATACTTACTATGCGCATATAGTCTTAAAGAATCCTTAAAAATCTGCTTAACGCCCTACAAAGCATCACTGCCGCTCAAAACCGCAAAGATATATGCCACAACCATCGTCATTGCCGTTAATAATATCGGCATTGCAATGTCAGCGAAGCGAACTTCGCCGTGTTTATGATAGCTGCGCGCTGTCCGCTCGGCCACGAAACCCATCAATACTGCAAATATAGCGAACTGCGACACCTTGATAGCAGCCAAACCAGGAATAGTATAAGCAATCATCCAATAATACGAGATCCAGCCGAGTTCAGCGCACACTGTTGCTGCTGCTATCGCGTAAAGATTAGTGCTGATTCCCTCGTAGCGGCTAGCTACATGTCGCGCTGACGCATAAGCAATCGCCCAAACAACTGCTACGAAATAAAACGAATCCCATGAATAAGCTGTCAACGACAGTGTCACTAGCCCCAAGAACAGCGCAGTACCAGCCTGAACAACCGCGTACGTGTATTTTGAGCGCTGCTTGATAAATAGCAGCCAGACAATATGCAACGCTGTTAGCCCCAGCTGAAGTATCATGTACCCGCCCGACAGCCAAATTAACAGCGCAAAACTAACGCCAACTACAATATCCACCAAATTAGACAAAACATTAGCCGCCCAAAAACGCGGCCTTACCGACAAAATCCGCCATTTGCCAAGCGCCACCAGCAGCAAAGCAAAAATTGGCGAATTAGTTACATAAATAGTTCCAAACACCGCCAGCGCCAGTAAAATATTAAGCGATGCATAAGCCAGCGAGCTTGCCTTAGAGCTATACTTATGCTTTTTTGTTGAACTCATACCGCTTAATTATACCACCTTTAACGCCGTTCTATAACCCGCCTACTCGCCGGCATTCGGCTTGACTGCTATGATAATAACGTAGTCTACCTCTGCATTATATTTGACGCCTGGCACGCTCTGTACCGCTTCTGGGGCAGCGCCGTAAAGCGACTGCAGTTTTACAGACGTAGCTGTCTTGACGCGCGTTGAGACTTTATATATCTTGTTGCTAGAATACGAGCCATTTTGCGGCGCATTACCGACAGTACTAACCGTCATGCCAAGCTCAGTTAATTTATCGGCTTGTTTTTGCGCCACGCCTGATACGCCAGTAGCATTAAGTACAACGACGTTAGCATTTTCTTTAGTGATATCTGTCGCATAGAGGTTTTTCTTAACGAAAGCCCGCAGCTGACTGTAGTCATACGTTCCGGCCGTCGGCACCACCGAACTAGCGCCGCCGTACGTGCCAGTTGTCAAGATAGCCGGCTCGGCATCAATCAAACTGACGCTTTTGATATTATCGCTTTTGATGTCGTGTACTAGCTCGACCAGCGTACGTACTTCGCTCTTTTCGAAATTAGTTCGTAAATTCTTGCCAATCGCGTCGATAATACCAGAAATTTTAGTAAAATCTGCCAGCGTGCCGGCACTTAAGGCCTTGTCGCGAATAGCAACCATAATCTTTTGCTGATTTTTTTCGCGGTCGAAATTAGACTGTTCGAAACCGTACGTTGGCGCTCGGTCACCGCGCGCCATCGCCAGATACAGCGCGTGCTCGGCATCTAATTCTACCTCGCCATTCGGATAGCTAATATAATGGCCGCGCGGACAACGCTGAGACTTCTCGGCAGACGTCGCACCACACTTCCAATCAAAATTACTATCCATCACACCATTCGGATTGCGGCTGTCAATGGTAATCTTGATACCGCCAAGCGCCCCCACCAAATCACGCATCACGCTATAATTCAGGTGAACCGAATATTGCACATCAATACCAAATATATTACCAACAAAAGCTCTAGTCGCCGTCTGGCGCTCTTCTTCAGCACTATCACTCGACCAATTATCGTTAACGCAGTTAAAATAAGCATTGATCTTGCCGGAATAGCCCGCCTGGCAGCTCTTACCATATTTGACGTATAAGTCTCGAGGCACGCTAATCATATAAGCATTCTTTTTGTTCTGGTCAACGCTAAGGATCATCATAGAGTCGGTTAGATATCCCGCTTCGTGGCCAGCGTCGTCTTCTGAAGTGCCAAGTATCAAAATATTACTGCGGCCATGAGCATCTTGCTTGAGCGGTTTCTTCTGTACGAAACCGAATATATCGCCCTTAAAAACAGCATTGCCTGCCATCAAAGCTCGTACTCCCAGGAAAATACCAATACCAAGCACAACAACGGTTACTGCGATCGCTGTACGCTTGGCGATTTTTTTCCAATCACGCTTTTTCTGACCTTTTTTTGACGAGCCCTTGCCAGAATGTTTGGATGGAGATAAATCAAGATTATTACTAATCTCGCGCAGAGACTCGTCAATATCACTGCGAAGACCTCTATTTGGCGCCGAAGTAATCGGCCGCGGCGGCAATTGCTGATGCCGGCGCACAGGCACATCGTGACCCGTATCGCCAAAATTAATCGCTGAACTTCTTTGATTATCAACAGCCGCTCTACGCGCGGAAGTATCCCGCGGCACAAAACCGTCTATCGCTCGCTTTACCATATCTATGTACTATAAAGGATTTTAGCTAAAAAATAAATATCGCGCTTATTGTTTCATTGGTTTTTGTCAATAAGCAGAGTATAATAAGTGTAATGGAAGCTAGCTACCTCACCCGTCATCCGCGCTTTCGGGATTTTTTAAATTTTAGCGGATTTGTTATCGCAGTATTAATTGGCACGCTATTATTAAACGCCTACGTCTTTCGCAGTTTTTCTGTCTCTGGACACAGCATGGACAACACCTTAGCCGACGGCGATCGGTTAATCATTAATCGAATACCAGTGACTATTGCGCAAATACAAAACAAGCCCTACCTACCAGAACGCGGAAAAATTATCGTTTTTGTCAATCCAGTCTATAAACCAGGAGCACCAGATCGTTATATCATAAAACGCGTAATTGCCTTCCCTGGCGAACGCGTCGTTGTCAAGGACGGCGTGCTAACGGTTTACAATAATAAATATCCCGAAGGCTTTCATCCAGACGACAGCACGCGCAAAAACAACGTCGGTCCAAAATCACCGACTAGTCACGACGGCGAGTGGACAGTTCCAGAGGGTTCTATTTTCGTAGCGGGCGATAATCGAGTCGGCGACAACTCATTCGACTCGCGTAGCGGACTGGGCTTTATTCCGAATTATGATATTGTCGGACCAGTAGCTCTGAGAATCTTTCCACTAGGCAATATAGACTCGTTTTGAGTTTAAAATTAAGATTACAAGCTAGCAGCCTAAAAATTCAATATGTAATTTTTACAACGTTAGATTAGTGCAATTCGGCTGTTATTCACCTAACAGCTTAGCAATTCGTTCGAAATCTGCTTGATCTTTGAATGAAATAATAATCCGTCCAGCGCCTTTCCGAGTCTCTTTGACGGCGACTGGCGTTCCGAAGCGCTTGGCAAAAGATTCCTCTTCGCGAATAAATCTCGAGCTGCGGACGGCTTTTCTACCTTTAGTCGATGTTGTGCCATGCAACTTTTTATAATTCGAGACATAGCGCTCAATCGTCCGCGCGCTCCATTGTTCTTTTATAATTCTCGGAACAACCCGCAAAATTTCCTCTTCTGGCAAGCTCGTCAGCGACCGCGCCTGGCCTTCGCTTAGTTCGCCGCGCGCTACTATATCGCGCACCGCCCCCGGCAAGCGCAACAGGCGCATTGTGTTAGCAATCGCCGCCGATGTCTTACCAACACGCTTGCCAATATCATCTAAAGTCAGATTAAACTGATCGCGCAACTTCAAATACGCCGTCGCTGTTTCTAGCGGATTAAGGTCGCGGCGCTGGATATTCTCGATCAATGACAGCTCTAACCGATGCTGGCCCGATAGCGTCCGCACCAGCGCTGGAATACGATCAAGCTTCGCCAGCTTAGAAGCCCGGAAACGGCGTTCGCCAGCCACAATCATATAGCCGTCGCCATGCGGCCGCACCACTATTGGCTGTAATATGCCATGCTCCTTGATCGATTTACTCAATTCAACCAACGCATCGTCATCAAATTCGCGGCGCGGCTGATCTGGATCGGGCATAATCGACGCTAATTTAATATAGCGCAAATCGCTAACGCGTTCATCTTGCTCGGCCGTCGGATCGAACGACTCGTCTAGCAGCTCTGTCGGAATGAGCGAGTCAAAACCTCGCCCTAGGCCCTTTTTAGCCGGCACGCTCAATCACCTCCTTGGCTAGCGCTTTATAAGCGCGAGCGCCTTTACTAAACCTATCATACGCGCCAATTGGCAAGCCGTGGCTCGGTGCCTCGGCCAAGCGAACATTACGCGGAATCTTCGTTTTGAACACTTTAGCTGGAAAATGCTTAGAAATCTCGTCTAACACTTGCGTCGACAGCGACGTGCGGTTGTCAACCATTGTCGGCAACACACCTACCAAATCAAGCGTTGGATTGAGATTTTTGCGCACTAGTTTCATTGTTTCCAGTAACTGGCCTAGACCCTCTAACGCATAGAATTCTGCTTGTACCGGCAGCAAAACATACTGAGCGGCAATTAACGCATTAACTGTTAACAAGCTCAAACTCGGCGGACAATCAATGATAATGTAATCGTACTCTATGGTGCAAGCCTTGATAGCATATTTCAGGCGGCTGAAACGATAATCGGTCTGAGCCAGCTCTACTTCGGTATTAGCTAAGGTTGGCACAGCAGGTACCAGCGATAGATTAACAAACTCGGTTGGGACCGTTACTTCTACTAATTTTTTACGGCCGAGAATAGCATCAGCAATAGTTACTTCTAAGCTCTGCTTATCAATACCTAAGCCGCTAGTTGCATTGCCCTGCGGATCGAAATCAATCAATAGCGTCCGCTTACCCATCTTCGCCAGATAGTAAGCCAGATTGATTGACGTTGTTGTCTTGCCCACGCCGCCTTTCTGATTGGTAACCGTTATGATAGATGCCACTGTTTATCTGCCCTCTCTGCTTACGTTTAATTATACCACAAACATCTAGTAAATATGAAATTGCCCCGCTTCAGAGAACAGGGCAATTTATTAAGTTTGTGTCTATTATTTAATCGACGTAATCTCGATCCGGCTATATTTTTGACGATGGCCGTTTTCTTTGTGAACGCGTTTTTTAGCTTTGTAGCGAATGACGCGGATTTTATCGCCTTTGACTTCTGCTTCAATGACTTTCGCTTTTACCACCGCGCCTTTCACCGTCGGCGTGCCAACTTTTGTTTTATCACCATCAATCACTAAAAGTGCGTCGAGAGTGAGTTCTTTTGTGCCTTCAGGGAGGAGATCCACCAAGAGGGACTCTTTTTCGCTGACAATATACTGTTTGCCAGAGATCTTTACGACTGCTTTCATTTCGTTCCTTAAAATATATTTACTATCAGTGACCAATTATAACAGAGACGGACAATACGTGCAACTAATTTGCCTGCAACTCAGCCATGGCGTTATTGGCGCGTAGCCAACCGCTCGGCGAGCCGCATTCCATGTAGTCACCCTTCGCCTCGCCCACCGCGATAACACCGCCACTGGCAATGTACGCATTGATAGCGTCGGTCAGCTCAAACTCGCCGCGCTGCGGATTGGCGGGCAATGTACGCGCCAGCTCGAAAATCTCTTTGTTGAGAACGTAAAAGCTTGAATTACTGAGATTACTCGGCGCGTCTTCCAGCTTCGGCTTTTCAATGATGCGGACAAAATTACCCTGCTGGTCAGTTTCGATAATGCCCGTTTGTGGGATAAGTGCCTCCTCAACAGGGTTACCCAATAGCCCAGCCGACAAACCGCGCGCCTCCACCAGCTCCGCCAGATCAGCCGCATTTGAACCGCCGTCACTACGCCAGAAAAATTGATCGCCCATCACCACAAACGCCGACTCGCCTGGCTCAATAAATTCGCTAGCCAAGCCCACTGGAATGCTAGTGCCGTAACCACCCGTACCAGGCTGAGTTAAAAAATGTATTCGCACATCGCGTAGCGGCGCCACAAGAGGTAATTTATCTTGCCTGCCAGCGCGCCGCAAATAATCGTTCAACTGAATATTTGACCGATAGTAGCTTTGCACCTGAGTGCTTTGCTCGCCAACCACGAAATAAATATCCTTGACACCCGCCCGAATTATATCCTGCACGATATAATCAACCACCGGACGCGTCCCCACCGGCAACATACACTTTTCGATTGATTTGGTAATCGGCAGCATCCGCGTACCCCAACCAGCAACTGGAATGATAGCTTTGGTGATAGTATTCATAGTTCTATCGTAACACTTAATTAACCTATGCGAAAATATAACCAAGAAACCCTGGAGAATTACAAGGATACGCTTCTGTTTACAATTTCGCAGCTTAATTAGCTTTTTTCAGATAAATTTCTACCGATTTACCGTCAACTTTAACGTCGTACTTTTCCATATCATCCGCCACAGGACCTAGTTTTACAGCCAGCGTCTCGGCCTTGATGGTATCAGCAAACATATTGACAGCTTGGGTGATTTCTGAGTCGCTACTAGTGATGCCAAGCTCGATCCTATCATCCACCTGCAACCCAGCTTTCTTACGCGCACTCTGAACGTGGCGAATGATCTCGCGCATCAGGCCTTCGCGTTTGAGTTCGGGCGTTAAGTGCTTACTAATTTCTACCCAACTCTCTGGCTTGATCACGCCCTCGGTCACGTCATAATCAGCCAAGTGCTCGTCTAGACTCTCAATCCAGCGAATTTCCTTGACATTGAGCTCCTCAGCCATGATCTGCTCGTAGTACTCAGCCAGCCTTGCACCCGCATAGGCCGCACATTGCAGCGGTTGGCGAACCTTAATTGATGTTTGGTGTTCATCCTGTCTCATACGCAAACTAAGACCATTGTTGATCAATTCACGCGTACGGGACATATCGGCTAGAACCTGCTCGTTCACCGCACCCGCTGGCAGCCAATCCTTCAGATGAATCGACTCGTCATCACCCGTCAAATTATGATACAATTCCTCCGCCAAGAACGGCGTAAATGGCGCCAGAATATAGCTCAGACGCACCAGCACGTAATGTAGCGTGCGATAAGCATCGTTCTTATCGCCATCGTCTTCCGACTTCCAGAAGCGGCGGCGGCTGCGGCGGACATACCAGTTGGAAGCGTCATCTAGGAATGGCAAAATTGGGCTCAGCGCATCAGGAATATTGTAGGCATCTATCTGCTTCTCGACCTCCGCCACCAGCTCGTGCAAACGACTGATAATCCAAACATCGAGAGGGTTAGATAATTTATCAATATCGACGCTAATCTGGAACGAGTTCTCAGTTCCAGTGCAAGACAAGGATTCGGGAGTATCGGAGTGAGCCGTATTAGTGATACGGTGAACGAGAAACGCATCCGAAGACGCCGTATCGTACGGAAATGTGAACTCGTCAACTTCCGCATACATGGTGAAGAAATCATACATATTCCAAATCATGCTGAGCTTGCGCGCCACGTCGCCGACGTCCTTATCGTGCAGAGCGAAGTCCTCACCATTGAGCAACGGGCTACTGAGCAGTAGGAAGCGTAAGGAATCGGCGCTAAACTTATCCATCAGCTCGTTCGGATCGGTAAAGTTACCGAGGGATTTACTCATCTTGCGGCCGTCATTGCCTGCCACCACACCAGTGGTAATGACGTTGCTGTAGGCGTTTTTATGCTGCTCACCTGCCTCGCCAAAGGCACCGATTTCGGCCAAAGCAACGTTGACGGCATGCACATAGTAGAACCACGCCCGCACCTGGCCAATGTACTCAACGATAAAGTCCGCCGGGTAATTCTGCTCAAACTTGGCCTGGTTTTCAAACGGATAATGCAACTGTGCAAACGGCATACTGCCACTCTCGAACCAACAATCAAGCACCTTATCAATGCGGGTAAACTTTTCACCGTCAATTTCAAAGGTGATGTCATCCACCCACGGACGATGATAATCATCCAGCTCCACGCCGCTGAGTTCCTTCAGCTCCGCGTACGAGCCAATAACTTTGACCGTACCACGGTCGCCCTTCCATACCGGCATGGCCGTCGCCCAGAAGCGGTCGCGGCTCAGATTCCAATCTGGTGCTTGCTCAATGTTCTTAGCAAAGCGGCCGTGCTTGAGATGAGCCGGAAACCAATTGATATACTCGTTTTGCTCCAACATCAGCGGCTTCTGGCCCTGGATATCAAAGAACCACGATGGAATCGCCCGGTACATGATGCGCTGCTTGCTTCTCGGATTGAACGGATATTCGTGACGAATGTACTCAATCTTCCACACCACACCCTTTTCTTTCAGGTCTTTGGCGATGAATTTATTATTTTCCCATACCTCCAGGCCTTTGTAATTGGTGTCAGTGTAGTAGCCGTTATCATCAATCACATGGAAAGGCGCGATGCCATTAGCTTTACCAAGCTCAAAGTCATCCTCACCGTAAGCCGGCGCAATGTGCACAATGCCAGTACCCGACTCGTGCGAGACAAAATCCGCTGCATAAATGGTATGGATTTTGTCATTCTCTGGCCAGGTCGAGCCGGTATCGAGCGGCTGGTATTTCTTACCCACCAATTCGCTCCCTGGGAAAGTGCGCAGCACTTCATAATCAAGCGGCCGGTGCTTTTCATCCTGCAGCGTGCGCTCCAGCGCCTCCTCGGCGATGATTAATTTCTCACCATCGACCAGCACTTCGCAGTACGTCATCTCGGGATTGACGGCCAGCATCAGGTTGGCCGGCAGCGTCCACGGTGTGGTCGTCCAGGCGAGGACATTGACATCATCACCTTCGATATCATCAACTACTTCACCGCTAATCAACCGCTTGACTCGCTTTTCGATTTCGTCGCACGCCAATTCTGCCAGCTCTCGACTTTCAGCATGAGGGTCCTCAATCTTCCACCAAACAACGTTATCACCCTTTAGCCAATCCGGTGTCTGGTTACGATTAGCGATATTGACAACTAGGTCGTAATTACACAGCATATCTTTCGTCAATTGTGTCCGTTGGCTAGCTCCAACTTCGATACCTTTCTCTCGCATTAAGTCAATAACCGCCAGCGGATCAAGATTCTTAGCAACGAGATGAGCATCAAAATCCGCAACTGTCGGTATCTTAGCGGTAGGATACTTCTCTGCATTAACACCAGCCGAATCGGCATTCTGCGTCTTGGTGAAGTGATTATAAAAAGCCTGCGCCATCTGTGAACGGACAACATTTGCATTGCACACAAACAAAATCTTTGAACTTTTATCTAACGTTATCTTGCGCCTCGTGTTACCGCTAAGCAGCTTAAATTTCACATACACACTCGGATCAGTTACCGTCTGGTAAGCGTCATTATCCATAGTTACTTCTGCCTTGCTAACAGGGGTAGCAAACTTGGTGTCGTACATCAGCACCTTTTCGCCTTCATAGATTTTGCCAGCCTCATACAACTGTTTAAAGGCCCACCAGACGCTCTCCATGAAATTCTTGTCCATGGTGCGATAGGCGCCTTTGAAGTCCACCCAGCGACCAATGCGGTCGATCACTCCCTGCCACGTCTCGCTATTCGCCACCATGCTTTCGCGCGCCTTGTTAATGTATTTTTCCAGACTGATAGTTGGCAAAGGATTACCGTCCTTATCCAGCGGTGCTGACTGGTCGCTATTCGTCACAATCTGCCGCCGATCCACAATATTCATCTGCTTTTCGACGAAATTCTCTGCAGGCAGGCCATGGCAGTCCCAGCCCCAGCGGCGCTCCACACGCTTGCCTTTCATTGTCCAGTAGCGCGGCACCGCATCCTTAACGATTGAGCTCAGTAGCGTACCATGATGCGGCACGCCAGTAATAAACGGCGGCCCGTCGTAAAAAACGTAGGCATTATCCGCCGGCCGCTGCGCTACCGACTTCTCAAACGTCTGGTCGTCCTTCCAGCGCTGCACCAAGTCCTTTTCGTATTCTGCCGCGCGACGGCGTGTTCCGTGTTTGAATTTCATATTTTTCCTCCTTATTTACCTTATATTCACTGCTTTGTTTAAATTATTAATCAAACTTTCCTGTTCCCTGTTCATCATTCTATTAGTCTCCTCATCGCTTTTACTATCTCCTCATCAGCAACAGTCACAATTGTATTGTTTGCTTTGAAATGAGAGTCTGGTTTCTTACCAAAATATTTTCGCATAATATCGCCCGCCTCCAGCGCCACGCTTTTCGCAAAATCCAGCCATTCTTGTTGCTGATTAGTCATGATTTGCCTCTGTTTGCAACGATTTTGTCATTAACCGTAGCTTATATACCTGCGGATTAGGCTTGCCGAAGAGAAAATCATATGTATCGCTACCGCCTACCTGCTGATAACTGTAGCCTAGTTTTTCATATAGTCTTTTCGCTGGTTCATTTGAGATTTCAGCACCCAGTCCAATCATAGAAAAACCTTGGCAGCGGGCTTCATTTTCTGCTGCCGCGATAAGCATAGTCGCCAAGCCCCGACGTCGATAATCCTCATCAATCTCCAGCGCATTGATTTGCGGCAAACCTGGAAAATCCTTTTCAATGATAGATGTCTCATCACCCCAGTCATGCCGCAAGGTCACCCGACCGACATAACGTCCACCTACCTCTACCGCCAACACCACCGCCTTTTTCTGTTTAATTAGATCACGCAGCTCCGCCTCATAATCATCAGAGATATACATCTCTTTTTTAAGGCGAGTAAATGAGCTGCTGCCGGGCGACACTACCTCAATAACAGGCGTATATTTATTAGGATTAAGCGAGCATTCGCCGTTGGTATCTTTAAGCAACTCTTGTTTGCTAGCTGACACTAGTATTATTTCCTTTCAAAAAAATCACCTCTCTTGAACTCGAGAATCCGCTGGAGGTGTTTCAAACGGACGGTACCATCTCGATTCCAAAAGAAGTGATTCTTTTAGCTCTTTCTTATGCTATTTACGCAAGCTCACGGCAGGGTCTAATCTCAGCTTATAAAACCGATTTCTTCCCGCAGGCTTCGCGGCTGATAACCGCTCATTTCGCGCTAGCCCTGCCAGAGAATACCTCATCAAGCACACGCGAAAACGCCCTTACTCACATTCTACTACATAAAATTAAAATACGCTATATCTAGCGTAAGCATACTAGATATAGCGTTATCTCGAGCCAATCCAAGCTAAGCTATTTCACTTCCAAACCGCCCAAAACGCACTCGCCACGCAGATAGATCGTCTTTTTAGCGGAAGATTTGGATACTGTTTTATCCTCGCTGCCGCCCAAAATGCCGTGAACTTCGTTTTTAACGATCACGTCGTCAGGCATATTGATGTTGACGCCGCCGCAAAACGTAAAGACGTCGATGACCGTGCCGTCCTTAATTTTCGCTTGACGCAAATCCAACTCCACGCCGCCAAATATCGCCGTTACCGAACCGCCAGTATAATCGCCTTTCACCCGCGACTCTTCGCCGTAGAAAATTGCAACTTTTTCGTTATCAATACTGTCACTGGCCGATTTTTCATATTTCTTGCGTCTTCCAGACCCAATACTAAACACTATCATCAGACCAACAGCAATCAACACCACCGGCCAAAACAGCTTCCAAATGCTAACATCAATTATGCCATAAGCGTTCAGGCCAATTGACACACCAGCAGCCATCAATAGCAACCCCCACGCCCGCGTCAGCAGCTTCCGAGAGCTGATTATCGTCGTTAGTCCCGCCAAAACCAGACCGGCCGCCCAAACCGTTCCCCAGAACACATTCCAGCTATCAAACTTGATAATCTCGAGATTCCTCAGTAACAGAACCCCGCCGAGCGCCGCAATGGTGATGCCAAAGAATGCTCTAACAAGAAAATTTTTCTTCATACCCCCATTATGACATATCAATCGCAGCTAGTAAATTATCGCTTCCGGCGCTTTTTCACTAAGACAATCACCCGCCAAACCGCCGCAATAGCTACAGCAATCGCTCCAATAATAATCGCCCAAGCACCAGGTGTCGGCCAGAAAAATAATTCTATCGGTTCAACCTTTTTCGTCGTTAAATCAGCCGAATTTTTACTAACACCCCATTCGCCGGCCTTTTTATTATAAGCAATTGAAAGCTCGGCACGGTACTTGCCGCCCCAGAACGGCTGTAAATTACTCTCGTAGCGGAACTGGCGGACTTGCTCGGCAATTGCCGCATACTCGCCGCCGTTTCGATAAACAACGTTGCCTAGCATATCCCTGACTACTAATTTGACGTCGACATCAGCCGAAACGTTGCCAGAATTTTTAATAGCAATGTTATATAGCTGCTTGCCATTATTATCGACGGCGAATTTATCAACTGTCACGTCGCGGTGAATATTACCAGGAATAGTAACCGCCATACGCACCGCTTGGCGCATTTGCAACTGAATGCCGCCCTTCTTAGCAGCGGCCGGATCGGCTTTACGCTGGATTACCAAACAAGCATTATGCTCGCCGACATCCGCCTTATTCGGCGCGGTGACTGTGAAATCAACGTTCGTCGATGCGCCAGGCGCCAAAGCCACCTCGCTTTTCGCTAGTTTTACCCAATTGCCAGCATCTTTCTTTTCCTCGACTTGCTGCTTACACGTCATATCGCCGGTCGCTGTGACTGTGCCATCGACGGCATACACTTCAATATCCGCTTGCTCGGCCAAACCATTAGTAATCGTCAACTGATCAGATTTGCTAGCACCGCGGTTCAATTGATAAATAAAAATCGACTGCGTCCGCGGGTTGTTCGGATCGGGATTCGCCGGGCGGCTGCCAATCCCTGCTGCCAGAACCGACGACGGCAGCAAAACACCTGCCGCGACCACCATTACCGCTAGCCTGCGCCAGCATGAAGCTATACCCCGTATTCTCCTCATTAAAATCATACGTTTATTATAGCAAGCCAATACGCTCATGACTATACCGACACCCGCCGATCCTCCCAAAAATTAAACAATCCGTGTAAATGAAAATCAGACGCCCAAAAGAACGCCCAATTTTCATTGATATAACTGCGCCAGATCTTAGATAGCAGCCACAGTTTGAGTCATCGGCAAGGTATAGGTACCTGCTGCTTGGCCAGCTGGAATAGCCTGGCTCAAGCCGACGCCCGTCACATAACCGCGCCAAACATCGTCGGAGCCAGCCGCCGCGCTGATCAACGTTACTGGAGAAGTGCCGGAAAATGCTGCTTGCGAACCTAGCGTGATGCCCGTGGAAGCACCGATCATTGACGTCAGCGTTCCAGCAGCTGGATTAACCGTCAACTGTCCAGTCGTAGCATTACCGTTGTACTGGTATGTGTTGCTGCCGCTCGTCCATTTTCCCGTACCAGGGGTTGTTGCATTCAGTGTTAGCGTCCAGCCATTATTAGCGCCGCCAGGGTTATCGACAGCGATACGCTTGTCATTAGCACCAAATGTACCAGTCGTCGTCTGGGCAGAAGTCGACGCCGTAGTCGCGTTCATGGCAAATGTTGGGTTTGTTACTACGCTATCGCCAGTATCGCGAATGTCGGTACTAAGCACGCCAGCGTTAATCGTCTGGCTCAATTCTGACGTCGCCGTAGTCGCCGCATACACCGCCGTACCCGCCAAACCGACTACACCAGCTACACCGACTGCCAAAGCTACGTTTGCTATTAGTTTTTTCATATCGTATCCTTTCTTTTACGTTGTTTTCGTTGCTTCGTTGTTCATTATAGTGCTACTACCTACCCTCCTTCGCACCTCCGAACATCCGCTAATTTCCTACGGTTCATGACCGCCTCCTCGTCTGTTACGTATCAGCAGTATGAACGCGATAATAATCATTCCCAGCGCCGCTATCACCATAAACCACATGTTTGCGCCAGTATTAGCCAAATCTTTACCAGGTTTTATATCTGCAGCGGCTGCCGAAACAGCTGGAACCGCTGGTGATGATAGAATTACTGGCGGCGTCGGCGGCAAGATTCTCGGCGGAATAGTAATTGTAAAAGGTACCGCGTGATTAATTTGCAAAGCCGAGCCGTAAGCCCGTGTCGAGGAAGTAATCTCGCCAAGGTAAGTTTTGCCGCGTTCTATCACCAGCGTCGTATCGCCAGGATGTGTATTCGGCCAATTAGATAGATCAAGCACCCAAGCATTGCCCTTAACCGTCAATTCTGGATCAACTCCCAGGACAAACACCCTGCCGGCAAACTCAACCGCCAGCTGATGCACGCCAGTCACCGGATCAATAACTGTATGTACCGCATCATACGCGCCATAAATCACTGGGTAGCCGTTATCTTTAATTACTGAATGGTCGTATTTTGGCGCGAAAACGTCGCACTCCACATCATTCACTTGACCAACCGCTCTGCTGTAAACTGTATGCGAACAATCTATTTCACGAATTAACTGTGAAAAAGTTGAATCTGCTAAAGTTGTCGCCAGAGCAGCTTTGCTATTAAAAACCACGCCAATTATTGCTGTTAAAAATACAACAACTACCACACCAGTTCTCATTACATTTTTCATCCTCATCATTGCGCTACCACCGTTACTGTTACCGGCAATGTATACGCGCCTGGCTTCTGATACGCCGGAATAGTCTGCTTCAAGGAAATATTCTGCAATTTAAACAAGCAAGTCAAACCACTGCTGCTCGAGGCGGTCGCCAGCGTAATTGCGTTAGCCGACGCCGTACCAGCTACGAACGCACCGCCCGCACCATACGATAAGCCAGCCGTCGTACAAGCCTGCCCCAGCGGCGTCGAACCAGACGCCGTAAACACGCTTGATGATAGGTCAACCGATAATTGCCCTTGGTCTGCATTAGTGTTATTAAACGCATAATTCGCTATACCGCCAGTCTGCGTCCATTTAGCTGTCGAACCGCCAGTTGCCGCCAATGAAACGCTCCAGCCTGTCGTCGATAAGCTATTTGCCACCTCAAGCTGCTGCGACGAATTATTAGATAATTTCGCAGTCGTAGTACTTGCCGTTCTACCGGTCATTGCCGCCGAAAATACAGTAGTCGGGTTAGTTAATGTGGCATTAGTAGCGTCTGCAAATCGAATATCCAGCGAGCCGTCAGCAGTCTTAAACTCCGGATAATACGAATAAGTGTCGATATTTGTCCCTGGCGCCGCTGTTGTATCGGCTGCTAAACGAACACAATAATTCGTATTGCGCTCCAGGCCATTATCAGTCAGCGCCAAATCCCACAGGCCCGTCTCACCGGCATTAATCTCGCGGTTATTCGTGAACGTTAACTGCGCAGCGCTACCCGGACGGACTATAGACTGATGACTGTAGCCGGCACTGGTAGACGGCAAGCTCGGATTGTTCGCTACCGCCGCAATCGCCGTCCCGTTATTCGGGCCAGCCGCCGAATACGCCAAAGCTGAGCTATTAGTCACATCTTGCCAACCCGCTGCCACTGCCTGGCACGTCGCCGCAGTCTTTTTGGCGTATTGGGCGCGGAGCTTCATGGCGTTAGCAGGAATGGTGGTGTTTTCTTTGGGGGCGTAGACGCGAACGGGGATGCTAGAATTAGCGGCTGAGTTGTTACCTAGCGCACCAAAACTACCGCTTCCCCAGCAATACGCTTTATCGTCGGAAGCGATAGCACAAGTATGGGAAGAGCCGTTTGATATTTGCTTAATGGTCTTTCCAGCTAGTACACCTGTGCTATTGATAGCAACGGGAATGCTGGAATTGGTAGTTGAATTATTGCCTAGCTGGCCATTACTACCTCTTCCCCAACAATACGCTTTATTGTCGGAAGCAATAGCACAAGTATAAAGACTACCAGCTGAAATTTGCTTAATGGTCTTTCCAGCTAGTACACCTGTGCTATTGATAGCAACGGGAATGCTGGAATTGGTAGTTGAATTATTGCCTAGCTGGCCATTACTACCTCTTCCCCAACAATACGCTTTATTGTCGGAAGCAATAGCACAAGTATAAAGACTACCAGCTGAAATTTGCTTAATGGTCTTTCCAGCTAATACACCAGTAGTATTGACGGCAACGGGAATGCTGGAATTTGTAGTTGAATTATTGCCTAGCTGGCCTAAATCACCTCTTCCCCAGCAATACGCTTTATTGTCGGAGGCGACGGCACATGTATGAAAGCCATAAGCAGAAATTTGTTTGATAGTTTTACCAGCTAATACTCCAGTGGTATTGACAGCAACAGGAATAAGCGAGTTGGTGGTTGAACTATTACCTAGCTGACCAGAGCTACCAGCCCCCCAACAGTACGCTTTATCGTCAGAAGCAATAGCGCAGGTATGTGAAGTACCAGCAGAAATTTGTTTGATAGTTTTACCAGCTAGTACACCAGTAGTATTGACGGCAACGGGAATGCTGGAATTTGTAGTTGAATTATTG
>CAUTSQ010000012.1:0-18627 GCA_963541395.1 uncultured Candidatus Saccharibacteria bacterium
GGACACCAGGTTTTCATCCTGGCAATCCGGGTTCGATTCCCGGTAAGGTCACCATTATGGAATCAAGAGGCTCTTTGGAGTCTTTTTGTTTGTCCTTCAATCTGTAAAACATAGTCAAACTGTACGCTCCAAAGTTGAGATTCATTATGACGTAGATATATAATTTAGTTTTTGTCATTACAAACCGAGACCTCTATGGCCTTATTATCAATAATGTTTGGTATAATGATAGGGTCTGGATTAAACAGTTAGATAAAAGCAGGTCTCTCGGAGATTCAGTTGAGCTGTAAAAGCGACAACTGTACGAAAGACTTAAGGAGCTCAACTCTTTCTGTTTGGTCCAGACAACCTAGTACGGTTGTCGTTTTTTTATTATTTAACAGAAAGGAAGTAAAATGAATAAAAAGCTTGGACCCGGATCATTGCTTATCTTGAGCCTAGTGCTACTATATACAAGTGGCGCGGTCGAAGGAGCTCTAGGAGTAGGACTTGGCGTAGGTGGTCTAGTATGTCTAGTACTGGGAATTGTAGGTGGAGCAAAGAAGCTTTTCAAGGGTGGTGATAGTATAGAAAAACGAACTAGATCCACAGCCCGTGCAATACTATCAAACTTTCTATTGGTGCGATCAGAGTGTAATTACCCTATCGAGTCACCTTCAGATAAAATTCGAATATATACTCACATATTGAAAATACGAGGATATAATGATGATGCAGTCAAAGGACTTATACACGAAGCTAAAAAGATTAGCGAAGTAAGGGACTCCGTAAAAGGTATTAGCTTAAATACATTGGTGCATGTGTTGGTGTCTCATGAATACACAAAGGACACGCATAAAGAGCTGACGGAATCACAACTAGAGATAGTTGATAGAGTACTAAGTCAAATATATAGGGCGTAATATGAATGCAGCAAGTATAGATTGGCTAATGGTTCTAGCTTTTGCAATCATTGGCGGTGGTTTTATCGGGCTTGTAATGGGTCATAAGATTAAAGACGGTCCAGTAAAAGTCCTTACTACTCCTATGATATTTCAGACTGGTGCAACTAATACTGTTCTGATAGTTATCGGACTAAGTCTTATTGCTTTATGTTTTACAGTAAGCATATGGCACGGTGTGGCCGCTATAGCTTTAGGCTTTATAACCGAGTCCTTCGTTGGCGCTAAGGTGATGTATGATGAAAAAGGCGGTATCGGTAAGGCTATTAAAACAACCATCATCCTTCTGCTCGTGGTGTGTCTACCTTTTGGAGGCTACCAATACCACCAATATAACCGCTCACCAAACGAGAAAGACAAGTTGACCTTTATATATGAGTGCGATGAGTATTATACAAACGAGGTATTTAAGAGTGAGCGTTCACGAGATACAGCAAAAGCTATATGTAATTGTTTATGGCCGGATTTAGTCGGTAAATATGGAACTATGGGAAAAATTAATGATGCAGCTAGATGGAGTGGTAGCGTAACTCATGGAGATAAAGAATTCAACCACATGAGCAAAGTGTGCTTGGATGATTACCGCAACAGGAATTAACATAAATAAAAATAGGTAGCCAAAACTACTAGAATTCGACGATTCTAACTCTGTTAAATTACTATAATCGGCAATATACACTTATTTGTATGCATATACTAGACCATCCATATCTTTCCATAACACGAGTTTTGTATAAATTATCACTAATTTCCGTAGCTAGCTAATAGCTATGGCTGTTAGGCTGGTAACCCCTCCCGCACCCCACTCGTAACATATCTCATAAGGCTACCCCTTTAGTTTTATAAAGCTAGTATATTAATCCTATAGAACGCAAGAAGTGTATAGTACTCATCATAAAATGCTGCTAGTGGAGAATACGTTGATTAGTTCCAGTACCGTAACGGATGTATTATGCCAGAGATAAACCCCCATAAGGCGATATCACCGCCTGAGCTCCATAAGGATATCGTTCCAATTCGATTCAACGACATTCACCATATAATATAAATTTGCACTTGTCAAGTACGTCCTAGTCTGGGCGTACTATTTTTGTGGAACACATTAGAGTATAATAGCTATCTATGAGTAATACATTTAAAAGGACTAAGATACTGGCGACTCTGGGGCCAGCCACAAATTCACCAGAGAAGATCAAACAATTAATTGAAGCTGGCGCAAATGGCTTTCGTTTGAACTTTAGCCATGGATCGTACGAAGAACGGCTCGATCAGATCAAGTGGATTCGTGATGCTAGCGCCGAAGTTGGCCGAACGGTAGCAATCTTGCAAGATTTACAAGGACCAAAAATTCGTCTCGGCGTTCTAAAGAACAACCACTTAGATGTTAAAGCTGGCGACGAGATCGTTCTCGATCATGCAATTCAAGAACACGATGGCAGTACGAATTTGCCGATTCAATACAATTTAGCTAACAAAGTCAAGGTTGGCGAGCCAGTTTACTTGTTCGACGGCAAGATTCGCGGCGAGATGATTGAGCGGGTTAGTGATACGGCAATCAAGATTCGTATTCTGAACGATGGATTCTTGATGAGCCGTAAAGGCTTGAATCTGCCAGACACCGACTTTGGCGGCGATATTTTAACGCCAAAAGATTTGGCTGACGTAGAGTTTGGCGCCGATAAAGATATTGATTTTGTGGCGTTGAGTTTCATTCAGAGTGCTGACGACATTAATAATCTGCGCCAAATTATGCTTAGTCATGGTTCGACGGCGCAAATTATCGCTAAAGTTGAGACCAAAGCTGCTATCGAGATGGAAGCGCTCAAAGAAATAGTCAAGGCTGCTGACGGCGTGATGATTGCGCGCGGCGACTTAGCGGTCGAGACTAGTCCCGAGATTGTACCGATTGTTGAGCGCGAAGCAATTCGCTTGTGTCGCAAATACGGTAAACTATCAATAGTGGCAACGCAAATGTTAGCCAGTATGGTCGATAATCCAGAGCCGACTCGCGCCGAAGTTAGCGATGTAGCAACAGCGGTAATCCTTGGTACTGATGTAGTAATGCTCTCTGATGAGACAGCTAATGGTAGTTATCCTGTCGAGGCAGTCAAAATGATGGCCAAGACGGTGCGCTATACACAGTCGCGCTGGCCGATGAATGACATGCCGATTGAATATGGCGAGAAGAACCGCCGCCGTAATGCGATTGCTAATGCTGCGGTAGTAGTAGCCAACCAAGTTGATGCTGACGTAATTATCGCTGAGACTAAATCTGGCGCAACAGCCGCGCGGATTGCTGCCTGTCGTCCAGAGCTGCCAATCGCTGCGGTAACGCCGAATAAGCGTGTGGCTCAGCAGTTAGCTTTGTCATACGCTACCCGCTCATATGTGCGTAAAGAGGGTGAGCATGTTGGTACAAAATTAGCCAAAGAATTGCTTGATTGGGGTACTTTCGGGCGCGATGACAAATTGACCGCGGTTGTTGTCAGCGGCCGCCAGTCGGGTGTAGCCGGCGGTACCGACACATTGCGTGTGCGTGTTGTTGAGTAAAAGCAGTAAAGTTTAAGAGACACCTCGCTTTTGGCGGGGTGTTTTCATGCAAAAAACTAGACGAGCGTTAATAACTGTAGTAAACTAGACGCAAGGGTAAACATAAGCAAGTATAAAACGTGGGCAAGAAACTTATTATTGCAAACTGGAAAATGAACCTCACCGTCAATGAGGCGAGTTTGTATGTTCATAAACTCGACAAGCTGGTTGGCAAGCTCAAAAATACTGAGGTAGTGTTGGCACCGACCATGTTAGCGCTCCAGCCGCTTAATATGCAGGTGCAACATCATCACTTTAACCTGGCAGTGCAGAACTTTTATTGGCGTGACAGCGGTGCTTACACTGGTGAAGTATCAGCGTCGCAGCTGCGCGGTATCGTACAATATGGCATAATTGGCCACAGCGAGCGCCGGCATATCTTTGCCGAGCGCAGTAAAGATATTCGCAGCAAAGTGCAGGCGGCAGTGCGTAATAATATTACGCCTGTATTGTGTATTGGTGAGACAGCCCAAGAACGAGCCAACAAGGAAACGTCTGATGTAATTCGCGATCAGTTGGTGGGAGGACTAGCTAATATCACGAGCGTTGAGGTTGGCCAGATTGTTATAGCTTATGAGCCAGTGTGGTCAATCGGTACTGGTAAGTTTGCTTCGCCGCGCGATGTTGAACGCGCCGTTAAATATATTCGTCGGCAAATTGAGCATCTTTTCGGTAAAGTTGCTGCTGAGAATGTCCGCGTGCTTTACGGCGGTAGCGTTAATCTTGATAACGCTATGTCGTATTTGCAAACAGCTGGTGTAAATGGGTTGCTTATCGGTGAATCAAGTTTGGATGTCTATGCTTTTGCTGGTATTATCAAAAAATGTGAAGATATGCCATCCTTACCAGTAAAGAGAGGTAAATAGCTATGACAGAATTCGACTTCGACGAGTTAGATCGTTCAATTACCGAGGCTATGTCCAAGAGCGGATTATTAAAAGAGGACGGCCAACATGCTGAGGTGCCAACGCCGCCGGCTGTCTCTACGCCTTCAAATCCTCCCTCTAATGCTGCGCCAGTTTCAGTTGAGACTAATAAATTAGCTCCTGGTCCTGGTCCAGTTGCGAATATGACGGCTTCGCCCTCGCCGGCCGCAACGGTTGGTGTCGCTAAGCAGCCAAGTTCATCTTTATCAACAGCTAGCGTACCGGTTTCGGCTGCAGTTCCAGCACAGCCAGCTGTTGGGATGTCTACCGCTCAGGTTCAGACTTTGCCAACAAACGGTGCTTCAACTTCGGCTGGTGCGTCGGTCGCTTCTCAGGCTTCTACTGTTGTTCAAAATTCAGCTCTAAATAGTTCAATCCCATCGCCAGCTCCCCAGCCGTTGCCGCAAGCCGCAACACCGCCGCAGGTAGCGGCAATTGGCGGAGTTGTGCCAGTCCGATCGGGATTACCAAAAAAAATGAAGACTAAGAGTCGCGGCCGTTTCATGGACATAGTTAGTTCGCAGCCAGGTGTCAACAAACACCCCGCCAGCAAAGTTAAGTATTCTACGATGCCGGCACAGTCGTTAAGTAATGTGTCATCTAATATTTCTGGCGGCTCGTCTCAACAATTAGGACCAACCGGCCAGCGAAGCGCTCAGCGTCTTGCTGCTAATTCTACTCAGTTTAGTTCTAACGAAAATGTAGCAGCAAATACAAATAACGTTTCTAGCGAACTGCAATCGTCTGAATCGCGAGTTTTTCACGGTAGCAGCGCATTGTCTCAAGCTTCACAGTCTAATCCTGGTTTTGAAGACAAAAATGATTATGATGAAGCAGACGACAGCAAAAATGAAAAAAGATCGTATTCTATCGGCGGTACACACGGTAGGGATATTACACCGTCTGCCGAGCTTGTTGAGTCGCTACAGAAAGACGCGCAAGATGCTAGCAACGAGATTGGCTTTTCGCAAGCAGAATCGCGAGCTAACGACATTCAATCAATTGAGGACGCTTCAGCCGAAAACGATGAAGATGACGCTAGAATACAAGACGCGTCAGTTCCTAAAAAACATCGGTTTATGCCGATTGGCGGCAAGCCAAAGCCTGTTGAAAAAACTCCTAATCCTCCTACTGCCGAAGCTCCTGTTACTAATGTAGAAAATACGAGCGAGCAACCCGAGCAACTAGCTGAACCTCTGACAAATCAGACGGTAGATTCGCCTGTACAGTCCGCTACTACAGAACCAGATCCGCCTCGCGAGCAAACCATCGACGAAATTGAATCAGGCGCTATTTATGATACTTCTGAATATTACACTGAATTCAAGGACGACAAGAAACATAAGCAATCGCGCCATTCAGGCTTGAAATGGTTTTTGGTGATCATAGTATTCTTGGCTTTGGGTGCGCTGGCGGGCGCTGGCTATTTCTTCCTGACTCGCTATTAACACGATATAATGAGTGTGATGGATATATTTGATGGTCTTAATGATGCGCAGAAAGCAGCTGTCGCTTATACGGACGGTCCGTTGTTGGTTTTGGCGGGCGCTGGCAGTGGTAAGACTAAAACTTTAACCCACCGCATAGCTTATCTATTGACACACGAAAGAGTCTGGCCAAACGAAATTTTGGCGGTGACATTTACTAATAAAGCAGCTCGCGAGATGCGCGAGCGCTTGTCGGCTTTGATTAATCAGCCTAATACGCGGCAATTCATGCCGTGGATGGGCACATTTCACGGGATTTGTGTGCGAATTTTGCGGCGCGACGGGCCAGCGATTGGCGTGCCGTCGAATTTTATTATTTATGATGAAGCCGACCGTCAAGGATTGATCAAGCAGGCGATGAAGCAGCTGTCAATTGCTCCTGATAAACTCAAACCACGTTCAGTTAGTGCGGCAATTTCTAACGCTAAAAATGATTTACTTATGCCAGATGATTATGCAGCAGCGGCGCAATATCCGAATCAGCAGCATATCGCTAAGATTTATGACAGGTACGAACAACTACGCAGCGAGGCTGGCGCGCTAGATTTCGATGACTTGTTGATCGAGACGGTGCGTTTGCTGCGCGATGCCAGTGAAATTCGCCAAAAGTATCGCCAGTATTTCAAGCATATTCTCATTGACGAGTACCAAGATACTAACGCTGCGCAGTATGCTATCGTTAAGTACTTAGTCAACGATGCGCGTAATATTTGCGTGGTCGGCGACGATTGGCAGTCGATTTACAGCTGGCGCGGGGCGGATTTCAAAAATATTCTTAATTTTGAACGAGACTTTCCTGGCGCAAAGGTGATCAAGCTAGAGCAAAACTATCGTTCAACAGGTGCTATCCTAGAGGCGGCGCAAAAGGTTATCGCCAAGAATGTCGAACGGACTGACAAAAAACTCTGGACGGCGGCTGGCAATGGTGCGCCAGTGCAAGTTCAGGCAGTACGCGATGAGTCCGAGGAAGCTTACGTGGTGGCAAGCCGTATTGCGGCTCAAACCTCGATTGGTGCTCGCCGCTACGGTGATTTTGCAGTACTTTATCGTACTAATGCGCAGAGTTTTGCTTTTGAACGTGCCTTCATGCAGCAAAGAATTCCATATCAATTGGTTGGCGGCGTGCGCTTTTATGATCGTAAAGAGGTTAAGGATATTATCGCCTACTTGCGTTTATTGTATCAACCAAACGACCGAATGAGCTTTAGTCGAATTGCGAATGTGCCAGCGCGCGGTATCGGCGCGACTAGTCTAGAGAAATTTTTACGATGGCAAAACGATAACAATATGGACATCATCGCTTCGCTGATAAATGTCGAGCAAACTAGCGTTTTGACGCCGCGTGCCAAAAAATCATTATTGCGTCTGGGCGAGATTTTACGCGAATTGCAGGCGCTTATTCTTTCTAATACTAGCCCAAGCGATATTATTGAAAAGCTAATTGAAAAGATTGCTTATCGAGATTATGTCATGGATGGAACGCCGCAGGCTGAAGAGCGTGATGATAATTTGAGCGTGCTCATAGCGGACGCTAAATCTTTCGCGACGTTGCCAGACTTTCTTGAAGAGGCAGCACTAATGAGCAGTGTCGATCAGCAAAGTGATGGTGAAAAGGTTACATTAATGACCTTACATGCCGCTAAGGGGCTGGAATTTCCGGTGGTTTTCATGGTCGGTATGGAGGATGGTTTGTTTCCGAGCGAGCGAGCGCTTGAAGAGGGTCCGCGCAATCTCGAGGAGGAGCGGCGCTTGTGCTACGTGGGTATGACGCGGGCGCGCGAAGAGTTATATCTGTTGTACGCGCAGAGCCGTGCGCAATTCGGCTTGCGATCGTACAATCAGCCGTCGCGTTTTCTCGACGATATGGGTATGGGATTGTTCGCGGTTGAACCTAACGCTATTGATTCGAGTCCAACTTATAATGATTTTGACGAGCCGGTGATGAACTATGATATTGGCGATCGAGTGCGCTCGCTGCAATTTGGCGATGGTGAGATCATCGACATTGACGGCTTAGCAGTTAGCGTGAAGTTCGATAACGGTGCTGTCAAAAAGCTCAACGTTGAATACGCCCGCCTCGAGAAGCTGTAGCAAAATAATCAATCTTTTGCTATAATTATAACTGCGCGCTAGTTTGCGCGCCTACGTATGAAAAGTATTGCGAGAATGAAATTACGTTGGCTGATCACCGGCTCTATGCTATTAGCTTTGGCTGGATTGTCTGTTTATATGGCAATTATGCCAAAAGCGCGGGCTGACGAGCGTAGCCTAGCGGTCGGCGAGCATATTATTACCGTCCATGATGATGGTCAAAGTAAAGGATTTATTACCAAAAAACAGACCCTGCGCGAAGCTCTCGCTGAGGCAGCTATCAAACTAGATCGTAACGATCGAACCGAGCCAAACATTGACGAGCGCTTGGTAGCAAATTCATATAACGTTAATATTTATCGAGCCCGAACGGTGGTTGTCAAGGATGGCTCTCAGCTCACTAAAATTATTACATCGTACCGTACTGGAAAGCAGATAGTTAAACAAGCTGGCATTGCTGTACGCGATGAAGATATTCTAACCTTGTCGCAGTCTAATAGTCCAATGCGCTATAGCGCAGCAGAAGTGCTGTCCATTAAGCGAGCAACGCCATTCAATTTTGATTTCTACGGTAAAAAAACCATTTCTTATACGCAAGCCAAAACCGTTGGCGAGATGCTAGCTGAAAAGCACATCAAAATGTCTGCCAATGATATTATTATTCCGAATAAAGATACAAAAATATCTGGAGGCATGAATATCCGCTTGTATCGTAACGGCACGCAGACAGTTACCGTTGACGAAGATATACAGTTTGAGACTGAACAAATCAAAGATGTTAATCGCGATAAAGGATACAAAGAAATTCAAACCAAAGGGGTTAACGGCAAGCGTACAGTTACGTATGAGATTAACGTCCAAAACGGCGTTGAAGTATCACGCCGCGAGATCAATAGCAACATTATTCAGCAGCCAGTTAAGCAGGTAGAAGTTGTTGGTACTAAAGTCAGTCTACCGGCGGGCTCGCATGAAGATTGGATGGCGGCGGCTGGTCTTTCGCCAAGCGACTATGGTTACGCTAACTTTATTTTCACTAAGGAGTCTGGTTGGCGAACAACAGCGACTAACGGCACATATTACGGCTTGGGGCAGACTAGCTTATCGAAATTGTCGAGTGCTTGCCCGAATTGGCAGGCTGATCCAGTTTGCCAAATTAAAGTGTTTAATGGTTACGCGGTAGGGCGCTATGGCAGCTGGGCGGGTGCTTATAACGCCTGGCAGGCAAAGGGCTGGTGGTAGGATGCTCTACTTGACATTTAGTGTATAATTTGTTATAATATAAAAGATACAGTGGGTGATTTTGAATAAAATGAGCTTAAATCGATATTATCAACGTATTTGCTGTTGTGTTTTTGGTGCGGTCTTGGCAATCTCTAGTACTGGTATGTTATCGTTTTTTGCGAATACCGCGGCGGCAGATAGTCCAGCTGCGATTAAAGCACAACCATCTAGTCATATAATCACCATTTACGACGGTGGCCGGGAGCAATCGATAATCACTAAGGCATCGACAGTGCAGAAAGCGCTAGAAGAATTCGGCGCAAGATTGGATAAACAGCATGATATTGTCGAACCGGGTCTGGATACACCGATTACCAACAATGGCTTCAAAATAAATATTTATCGGGCGCTGACGATAACGATAGTCGAAGGTGCTCGCCGCATGCGAGTCAATACGGCAGCGCAGACGCCAACACAGATTGCGCAAGCTGCGGGGATTGTTTTGTATCGCGAGGATAAAGTTCGATTTACGCCGCCAGAGGATGTCGCTTTGGATGGGTCGAGCTTGCTAATGAGGATTACGCGGGCAACTCTGCGTACTGTGACCGCCGAGGAAGAAGTTGATTTCCCGGTTGAGCAAATACGCGACGACAGCCAGCCTCTTGGTTATCGCCAGGTAAAGCAGGCGGGAGCTAAAGGGCTGCGCAAATTGACTTATAAAGTTGAAGCGCGCGATGGTGATGAAATTAGCCGTCAGCAAATTTCTAGCGAAATTATCAAGCAGCCTAAAAAGCAGATCGAAGTAGTCGGCACTAAGCCGAAAAATCCACTAACCAAAGGCAAGGGTGCGCAAATATTCACCGATTCTAAAGGCGTAGCGCACCGCGAAACCTATTATGATTTACCGATGAATATTGTTGCTAACGCCTGCGGCGGCGGTGGCTATACGGTGCGGGCGGATGGCGCCAAGGTAGACAAGGACGGCTATATTTTGGTGGCGGCAAATTATGGCAATTATCCGCGCTGCTCGGTGGTGGAAACCAGCATGGGTCCTGGCAAAGTGTATGATACCGGCGGCTTTGCGGCCCGGCATCCGCATGGGTTTGACCTGGCGACTGATTGGACGAACGGGGACGGGCGTTAGATGGCGTCAGCGCGTGGGCCGAAAAAAGAATTAGGCCAGCACTGGCTGCGCGACCCAGAAATCTTGGCGGATATTGCCGAGACGGCGGAGCTGAGTAAAGATGATGTGGTTTTAGAAATTGGGCCGGGACTTGGCACATTGACCAGCCGGTTGTTGGCACGAGCCGGGCGGGTGGTGGCGGTAGAATTTGACAGGGATTTGGCGTGCAAGTTACCGGGGCAATTTCCTGGCAAAAGCCTGGAAGTGATTAACGAAGATATTTTGCAGTTTGATTTGAATCAGTTGCCGAAGGGCTATAAAGTAGTCGCCAATGTGCCATACTATATCACCAGCAAAATTGTCGAAAAACTAATGGCGGCAGAAAATAAGCCGAGTTTGGTGGTACTGCTGGTACAAAAAGAAGTTGCCCAGCGCATCGCGGCCGAGCCTGGTGAAATGAGCATTTTAGCGGTTAGCGCGCAGCTATTTGCCCAGGCAGAACTAGACATTGAAGTGCCGCGACAGTTTTTCACGCCGCCGCCAAAAGTTGATTCGCAAGTGGTGGTATTGAGGACTCGCACCGAACCATTGGTCGCCCCTGAGGACCAAAAAGATTTTTTCCGCATCGTCAAAGCCGGTTTTTCAGCCAAACGTAAAAAACTGCGTTCCAGCTTGAGCGGCGGACTGGGCGTCAGTAAAGCTAGCGCCGAACAGTTGCTGAAAAAGGCTGATATTTCACCTGATGTCCGTGCCGAAGATTTGGCGATTGATGATTGGCGGCGGCTGCTCAAAGAATGGCGGGCGCGATGATTGCGGCAGATCAGCCCGTCTGCTTTCCGTCTGATGTGTTAGTTGCGGTTTCGTCGAAAGACGACGGCACCATGCTCAATCGTATTCGCGGTCGCCACGTAGCTGAGATAGTGAATAATCGGCGGCGGTTTTGCAATCAGATTGGTGTTAAGTATGACGACGTTGTTTATCACGTGATTTCATACAACCAAGCACAAACTTTTGATAATATAGCCGAAGTTACTGAAACTGACACAGTGAAATACAACAACGAGGGGATTTTTGCTGACGCGCTATACACCGAAACGGCTGGCGTAGGCTTGTTCTTGCCAGTGGCGGACTGTATCGCCACCGTCATCTATGATCCAAAACGCCGGGCGCTTATGCTGGCGCATTTGGGTCGGCATTCGACGGTTGTGCAGTTAATGTCTCGGGCAGTTTGGTATTTTGTCGAGCGGGGTAGCCAGGCAAAAGATTTACAAATTTGGATGTCGCCAAGCATTACGCAGAAAAATTATCGTATGGATTATTTTGATCATACAAATGATACGAATTGGCGCAATTTCTGCCATCAAACGGCTGACGGAATTTATCTGGACATGCAAGGATTTAATCGTTCGTTGGCTATACAGGCGGGCGTTCCGGCTAATAATATTGTCATTTCGCCAATTGATACGGCGGATGATCCGAACTATTTCTCACATTCAGCTGGTGATACAGGGGGAAGATTCGCAGTGCTAGCAGAGATAAAATCTACTAAATAAGCTCCAAAACGTCATGGCAAAGTTGTGTGCTATCTTGATTAGTATTAGTATATTGCTAAAAAAATAAAGTATAAGTATAATGGTACCAAATGAATAGATGTTGGAAAACAAAAAGGCTGAAATTTGGATTGGCCATCAAGGCGTTGGCCGTGACAATAGGTGTGCTAGCAGTGTTTTCTGGTCCGATATTTTATCCGCCAAAAGCTGCCGCCGACGCCATCAATGACACAGATTTTGTGTTTACCGTGGATACGCGCAAACCTGGGTCGCCAGATACCCAGTTCGTCATTCCGATAAGAGGAGGCGGATATAATTATACTATCGATTGTAATAATGATGGTACGGTTGAAGCAACCGCTCAGACCGGATCTTATACTTGTAGTTACGCTACACCTGGTGTGTATACGATTCGTATCGGAGGTGTGCTTCCAGAGTTTTATCTCAATAACGGCGGCGATAAACTGAAGATGATTTCTATTGATCAGTGGGGGAAGAATAAATGGAGATCGTTGGTGGCTTCATTTTACGGTGCTGCAAATATGGACGTAAAAGCAACCGACACTCCGGATTTGTCGCAGACTGACTCGATATACTCTGTCTTTAGAGGCAACACTTCTCTCAAGGGTGAGAACGCTAACTGGAATTGGGACACCTCGACCATCACTAATATGGGTGGAGTGTTTAGCGATACTGAAAATTTCAATCAAAACATCGGGTCGTGGGATGTCTCTAACGTTGTTTTTGCTGGCGGTTTATTTAATAACGCGACAGCATTTAATAATGGCGGCAGCGATTCAATTAAAAACTGGAACACTGGCAAAATGACTGCGATGAATGCAATATTCCAAAATGCAGTTAAATTTAATCAACCGATAGGCTCGTGGGATGTCTCGAAAGCCGAGTTGATGAGTGAAATGTTTAATGGCGCTCGTGCCTTTAATCAATCTTTGGCAAATTGGCGGCTAGATTCGCTCGTTTCGACAACTGGTTTGCCCAACAGCTATTGGTCTGGCGCTCCTAGAATGTTGAATAATAGCGGCTTGTCTACGAAAAATTATGATGCTACTTTGATATCTTGGAATATTCAATCAACTAACTCGCCGCTTATACTAGGGGCCGCCGGGTTGAAATATTGCACTGCTGATGCGGCTAGAAAAAATCTAATCAAGCCAGTCGCCGACGGCGGGCATGGCTGGACCATCAATGGCGATGCAAAGGAGTGCCCGAAGTATACTGTAGTTTTTGATACCCAGGGCGGAATGGCAATTGCCAACCAAGAAGTTGCTTTTACTGATAAAATTACCGTGCCAGCTGTGCCGACTCGTCAGGGTTACACCTTTGCTGGGTGGTATACGGATAACACTTTTGCGAGAGCCTGGAACTTTGCTGTTGATACCATGCCAGACAGTAATTTGACTTTATATGCAAAGTGGATCGAGAATCCTAAGTCTGTTGCAACAAGCAGTGGTGCTTCGGAAAACAATTCAAGCTCATCGACCAAGCTGGCTGAGACTGGTGTGGATGCGGGAATATTTTTCTCTGCAGCAGTTGCATTTATAGCGGTTGGTTCTATCGCGATTAAGCTGATTAAACGAAGCTAGCTTGCAAGTGGTAACTGTATTTATATGATTAAAGTAATCTTGATAGCTGTTTAGCGCTGTCAGGGCTGTAGATTACTTCTTGATAATTTTATCATCTGCCCAAAGTATGCCGGATTGGCTACGGATACGTTGTGCGTGCTATCTTCGACTAGTATGCCGCGAATATCTAAACCAGGGAATTCCTGGCTAAGCGACGTTATAAGCTCGCGTATATTTTTTGAGCTGTTATCATTCATGCGGCTTAGTTCTGGCGCAAAAAGAGTGACGGGCGTGCCAGGTTGCAGCTTCTTGAGTGAATTCTCGAGATCTTCAACAAAACCACCGCGCGACATCGCAATGACGTCTCTCAGCTGGACTAATAGCGGCACGGCTGGCATTTTTTCTCCGTCGTTTTTTCGCCAAGCTTTCTGAGCTTCGGAATCGAGTGAATATTTGATATATCTTGATAGGTCAATTGTTTCTGCCAATTGCGCTGCTGCAATAAATGTGCCTAGCGGTTTTTGCCAGCTTGGCGCATCATCTATGGAAATATATTTGACAGTTTCAGGATTATCAAGAACGCCAGGTGTAGCCGCTGCAAGCCTACTGCCGAATGAATGTCCAACTATACCTACCCGGTCGCTATAACAAGTTAGGTATCTATTTAGCTCTGGCGCTATTTCTTCTGCTAAGGCCGAGAAACTACCGGTTTCTAGAATTTTATCAGCAACACTCTTTTTCATAGAGCTGGTTGGTAGCGTCAAGACTGAAGCTGGATTTCCTTGTTCGTCGCGACAGGCATAGGCTATTTCGGCCATCTCTAGCTGTGCTGCTGTCGCTGTAGGGTTTCCCATGAACCCAGTTCCGTAGACGATAGTATTGCAGGACGGGCCATTGCCAAATTCAACCAAAGTCATAGCCATACCCCCTAGAGCGCTTGGTATGAAATGTTGTTCAATCCTCTCCATGAGTCTTGCTCGCTCTCTGCTAGGAGTTCTGTCGATTACCCCAGAAGTAGGTTCTCTGTTATTTCCCGAGAATATAGTACAAGGAATCCTTTCGGCTGCGTAGTTGGGCGACCTTCTCATAAATATTGTTATAGTATATAATTTTTCTATTGTCAAATAATCTCGTCGTAAAACCCATTGCTAAAAATCTAAAGCATAAGTATACTAATAACCAGTGAGCAGGCACGATAAAACAACAAAAATACAGAAGTTCAAATTGCCATTAAAAACGTTGGCTGCTGCGTTCGGTGTCTTGTCGGTACTTGTTGCGCCAACACTCTATTCGCCAAAAGCCGCAGCTGACGCTATCAACAACACGGACTTCGTATTTACTATCGATACCAGAAAGCCGGGGTCGCCAAACACTCAGTTTGTTATTCCGACAAGCGGTTCAGGATACAATTATACTGTTGACTGCAATAATGACGGTGTAACTGAGGTATCTGGGCAGACTGCCTCTTATACTTGTAATTACGCTACGCCGGGAATCTACACTATACGCATTGGCGGCGCCTTTCCATGGTTTATCGTGAATGGTAGGGGTGATAGGCTAAAACTGCTTTCGATTGATCAATGGGGTACGAACATGTGGAAGAATATGCGTTCTGCCTTTGCTGGCGCGGAGAATATGGATGTCAAGGCAACTGATACGCCAGATTTAAGCCAAACTACTGATTTATCGTGGATGTTTGTTGGAAATAAATCGTTGAAAGGTGAAGGCGCTAACTGGAATTGGAATACATCAACTATTACTAAAATGTCGGGTGTCTTTCAAAATGCAAACCAATTTAATCAAAATATCGGTTCTTGGGATGTTTCAAAGGTGACCGATACAGCTGGTATGTTTAATGGCGCTAGCGCCTTTAATAACGGAGGCAGCGATTCTATCGCGAATTGGGATACATCGAACCTCGTGATTGCGAATGACATGTTCCGAAAGGCGGCGTCGTTCAATCAGCCGATTGGCTCGTGGAATATGAAGAAAGTGCAGTTTCTTGTTCGTTTTTTAAGCGATGCAACTTCGTTCAATCAATCGCTAGCTGCTTGGCGATTGGATTCGTTGGTTATTTTGCCGGGAAAACCGTTGTCTGGTGCGGCGGCCGCGCTTGATCATACAGCGATTTCGCGCCAGAATTACGATGCTATGCTAATTGCTTGGAATGCGCAAAATCTAAAATCGCCAATGTCGCTTGGAGCGGCCGGTTTGAAATTTTGTGCAGCCGCTTCGGCGCGGGCTAACATCATAAAGCCTGTCGCTGACGGCGGACATGGCTGGACAATCACTAGCGATGGAAAATTGTGTACAAAACATAAAGTAACATTTGATTCGCAATCCGGTTCTGCCGTTCCAAATAAGATGGTAGGCTATACGTATCCTTTCAGACCGCCGGTCGCCCCGACCCGCTCTGGCTACACTTTTGCCGGCTGGTACACAGATACTGCTTTTACGACGGCTTGGGACTTTGCGAACGATACGATGCCAGATAATGACTTGACCTTGTATGCAAAGTGGACGAAGAATCCTGCGCCTGCCTCTACGCTGTCTCCGGAGTTGCCAAAATCGCCTGGTACCAGACTGGCTGAAACGGGCTCAAATACAGTGCTGTTTGTCTTGGCGGCGTCTATCTTTGTAGCTTCTGGTATTGTTTTGTTCAAAAAGTAAGCGAAACGTCCGTAATATGGGTAGGGAAAGTGAAAAGATGGCTTCTCTACTATTTCCAGAAAATTAGTGTCGAACCAGGAAATATCAAAGACGAAAATTGGTTCAAGATGTAGGCTCGGTTGTTGCTGGTCAGGTTTGTATTGCGGGGTGATAATGTGCTAGTAAACTTCTGTCGCCTCTGATATACTTAGAAGCAATGGGAAAGAATCTTTATATCACAACGGCGATTCCATATGTCAATGGCAAGCCGCATATCGGTAATGCGCTAGACTATTTGCTTGCAGATATCTGGTCGCGCTACCAGCAGCAGAAAGGCAAAAAAGTGCGCTTTCAGGTTGGCACTGATGAGCATGGTAATAAAATCGCCGCCAAGGCCGCCGAACAAAATCTGACGCCGCAAGCATATGTCGATCAAACTCATCAAAATTTCAAGATACTGATGGATGCTGAACACGCCGAATATACTGATTTTGTCCGTACGTCTGATTCACATCATATGGGGGCGGTGCGCTATATTTGGAAACAGTTGGACCAAGCGGGGCTGATTTATAAAAGTACTTACAACGGCTGGTACTGTATGGGTCATGAAGCTTTCTTTACTGATAAAGAAGTTCAAGAAACTGGCGGGGTTTGCCCTGACCACCAAACGCCTTATCAACAAGTTAGCGAAGAGAATTATTATTTGAAAGCGAGCGCTTATACTGATAAAGTTCGCCAAGCAATCGAGTCGGGTCGAATGAAAATTGTACCAGAGTTTCGTAAGAAAGAGTTTCTGGAATTAATGAAAGACGGCTTGCACGACGTGTCAATTAGCCGGCCGCGCAAGAGCCTGACCTGGGGAGTACCGGTACCAGGAGACGATAGCCAGGTGATGTATGTCTGGTTGGACGCCTTAGCTAATTACATCACGGTGCTGGGTTACCCAGATCAGCCGGAGTGGAAAGATTTTTGGCCAGCTGACGTGCAAGTGATTGGCAAGGATATTCTGCGTTTTCATGCCGGTATTTGGCCAGTGATGCTATTAGGGGTTGGTCTACCGCTGCCGAAGACGCTGTTAGTACACGGTTTCGTTAATGTGGGCGGCGCTAAGATGAGCAAAACTGTTGGTAATGTCGTCGATCCGATGGAGATTATCAAGGATTACGGCGTTGACGCTTTTCGCTATTACTTTTCGCGGCATATTCCGACCAAGGATGACGGCGACTTCACCTGGGAGAAGTTCGAAAAAGCTTATAACGGAGAGCTCGGCAATGATCTCGGTAATTTAGTGCAGCGGGTTATTGCTATGATCCAGCGTTATCAGTCGGGTGTAATTGGCGAGATTCCTCGCCCAGGACACGATATGGGGCCATACCGCCAGGCGATGGAGGTGCTTGATTTTGATCGAGCAATAGACGAAGTATGGCAACAGGTGCGAGCGCTTAATCAATATATTGATGACGTTAAACCGTGGGAAGTTGCCAAGAAGCGCCAAAAAGACACTGATGCCGCCGAGCATTTATCGGAAATCTTATCTTACGCTGTTGGTGCGCTTGAGGAAATTGCCGATTTGCTAACTCCGTTTATGCCAGTGACTGCTAGTACTATTCATAAGATGTTCTCGGCAGGAGTCGTGCCCGAGAAAGCAGCGCCGCTTTTCCCAAAAATCTATATTCATACGCCCGATCCGCAAACGGCATCTAGTAAAAAGAAATAAGCCAAATGAATTCGTTGCTTCGCTTGGTTGATACGCATTGTCATATTCATGATAGCGAGTTCTATGACGCTTCGGCGCGCGAGAAGGCTTACCAGGAATCGGTGAAGAATGGCGTAGCGATGATTTGTGTCGGTACAGATTTGCGCAGCTCGCGTCAGGCTCTAGAGTTTGCTAGGATGCATGATTTTGCTTGGCCGGTTGTCGGCATTCACCCGCACGACGCAGCGACAAATAACGTCGAGGAATTGCGCCAATTGGTAGCAGGCAATCGCGATGAAATCGTCGGCATTGGTGAAATTGGTTTGGATTATTTTTATGATAATAGTCCGCGTGACATACAACAGAGCGTTTTGCGGCGGCAGCTTGAGGTAGCGCGAGATTTTAATTTGCCGATTAGTTTTCATGTACGCGACGAAAGAGCCGCTGTTGGCGCAGTCTGGGCGGATTTTTGGCCGATTTTCGATGAATTCAAAGGTTTGCGCGGCATTTTGCATAGCTTTACCGATTCTGAGGGAAATTTGCAGCATGGGTTGGATCGTGGTTTATACGTTGGTGTTAACGGTATAAGCACTTTTACTAAAAATAAAAATCAACAGAAAATGTTTAACCAAATTCCGCTTGAACGCTTAGTTTTTGAAACTGACGCACCTTTCTTGACGCCAGTGCCATTTCGTGGTAAAGTGAATATACCAGCGTATGTGAGGCAGGTAGCAGAATATCATGCGCGCGCTCGTGACCTTGCTATAGAAG
>CAUTSQ010000013.1:0-17894 GCA_963541395.1 uncultured Candidatus Saccharibacteria bacterium
CGTCGCTGCTATACAGCGCTACTTTTACGCTAACTTCGTGTCGATCGTACATTGCACTCATAGCCCCAATTCCTTTAGCTGCGCTGGATCAACCATTGACGGCGAGTCCATCATCACATCGACACCCGAACCGTTCTTTGGAAAGGCCAAGGTTTCGCGAACATTAGTTTCGTCAATAAGTTCCATGAGGATGCGGTCGACGCCAAAGGCACAGCCAGCGTGCGGCGGCGCGCCGTATTTGAAGGCATTGAGCATGGCGCCAAATTTTTCTTCGACGTAGCTTTCGCTAAAGCCAAGTAGATCAAACACTTTGTATAGCACCGCTGGGTTGTGGTTGCGCACACCGCCAGAGCAGATTTCATAGCCGTTCATCACCATGTCGAACTGGTCAGCGACGATGGCCAGTTTTTCGGCATCAGTCGTCGCCGACTCCAGCGCTTGTAATCCGCCCTTTGGCATACCAAATGGGTTATGACCAAAGTCGAGCTTCTTGCCATGGTCGTCCCATTCATAGAACGGAAAATCGATAATCCAGGCAAAGGCCACCACGCTCGGGTCTTTCAAGTTGAAGTGAGTGGCAAATTCGTTACGCAAGCGACCAAGCACGGCGTTGACGACTGAGCGCGTGTCGGCGCCGAAAAAGACTGCGTCGCCATCAACTGCGCCAGTTTTTTGTTGGATTGAAGACAGTTCTGCTTCGCTCAAGAACTTGGCAATTGGTGATTTCGCTTCACCGTCTTGATAGGTGATGTAGGCTAAACCGCCTGCACCTTCACTTTTAGCAATGTCGGTGAATTGGTCGATTTGCTTGCGGCTGAGGCTGGCACTATTTTTAACACAAATCGCCTTGATGCACTCAGCATTTTTGAACACGCCAAATTCGGTGTCGGCGAATACATCAGTCAGATCAATCAGCTCCATGCCAAAGCGCAAATCTGGTTTGTCCGAGCCGTACGTCTCCATGGCGTCGCGGTAGGAAATGCGCGGAATTGGACTACCGTCACCGACCGCGAGACCACTCAAATCCAGCAATTTCTTGCCAGCAAAATCGGTCGCGAGCTGCCGCATCAACGGTTCGACCTCACGACGAACTTCCTCGCCGTCTTCAACGAAGCTCATCTCCAGATCCAACTGATAAAACTCACCGTACAGTCGATCAGCTCGCGGATCCTCGTCGCGAAAACACGCCGCCAACTGGTAATATCGCGGCACACCGCCAACCATCAGCAGCTGCTTGAACTGTTGCGGAGCTTGCGGCAGAGCATAAAACTTATTTTCCTGCAAACGACTAGGGATCAGGAAATCGCGCGCGCCCTCAGGGCTGGAATTTGCCAAAATCGGCGTTTGAATTTCGATGAATTGGCGCTCGTCCATGTACTGATGCATCCGTCGGTACATTTCAGCGCGTTTTTTCAGCATGTCCTGCATCTTCGGACGGCGCAGGTCGAGGTAACGATATTTGAAACGCAAGTCCTCACCCGCTTGGTTTTCCTCAGCAAATGGTTGGATCGGCAAGGTTTCGGCTCGGTTAAGTAACGTCAACCTCTCGACCACCAATTCAACTGCGCCAGTCGGAATTTTATCATTCTTTAGTCCAGCCGCGCGTTCGCGCACCATGCCTTCGGCGCGAATGACAAATTCATCGCGCAACTCATCAGCAAGCGAAAATGCTTCCGGATTATCAGAATTAAAAACTAGCTGCAACAAACTGGTGTGATCGCGTAAATCAACAAAAATTAGCCCGCCATGATCGCGGCGCGAGTGTACCCAGCCGCTAACTGAAATTTTTTCGCCGGCAAGTTGCGCCGCCTGTGTATTAAAAGTTCGCTTCATATCTCTGTTATTATACTCGATTTGACCATCCTTTACCAATCCGCGCTGCAATGATAGCTTTTCTAAATAAAATGCGCTACAATTAGCATAAGAATTATGAGGATCCTAAATAATACTCTGGTCAAGATTCTGACGCGTAATAATATTGCGACCGAAGAAACTCTCAAACCGCTAATGGAAGAGGCGGAGCGTTCTTCGCGGCCGCTGCAAGATATTGTATTAGATTCAAAGCTTGTATCTGAAACCGACTTGACAAAGCTTTTCGCGCAATACGCCGATATACCTTACATTGAGGTCGATCCACGTAATATTCCGAGCGAGGTACTGAACCGCATCCCAGAGCGTATCGCCCGCCAATACAATGCAGTTGTTTTTCAGATTGATGAAGATGGCACTATGCACTTGGCGATGGATGATCCAGACGATGTGCTGGCTACTAATTTTATCGAGAAAGAAATCGGCAGCAATACTAAAATTTATATCGCACCGCATTCTAATATCTTGCAATGTTTAGAAAATTATCGCGGCGATGTCAATCAAGAGCTCAATGAAGTCATTGACGTGCAGCGCGAAGATGACGGCTCGGATCAGAAAGTCTCCGAAGCTGACGTTGCCGAGGATTCGCCAATCGCCCAAACCGTTAATTTGCTGTTAGAATATGCTATCCGCTCTCAAGCCTCAGATATTCATATTGAGCCGCGTGAGAATTTCGTGCAAGTACGCTACCGCATCGACGGCGTCCTCAAAGAAGTCAATCAATTACCGCGCAACGTGCTAAATGCACTGGTCAGCCGTATTAAGATTCTGTCCAACCTCAAGATTGACGAGCGTCGCGTGCCGCAAGACGGCCGCTTCAAAATTAAAGTTGCCGGCAAACAATACGCTCTGCGCGTCAGCACGCTGCCAATTACCGACGGCGAGAAAGTCGTCATGCGTATCCTCGACGAATCCAACCAAGCAATCACGCTGCAGCAACTTGGTTATTGGGGCAGATCGCTAGCCATCATAAATAACGCTATTGCCGAACCAAACGGCATGATTCTAGTAACCGGGCCGACTGGTAGCGGTAAATCCACTTCCTTATTTTCAGTACTATCTATGCTAAACACGCCGGAAGTTAATATATCGACTATCGAGGATCCAGTTGAATACAAGATCCCTGGCGTCAACCAAACCCAGACTAACGCCAAAGCTGGTATGACTTTCGCCTCGGGGCTGCGAGCACTGCTGCGCCAAGATCCGAACATCATCATGGTCGGTGAGATCCGCGACGGCGAGACAGCCAACCTAGGCGTGCAGGCGGCGCTGACTGGGCACTTGGTATTTTCAACCTTGCATACCAACAATGCGGCAACTTGTCTACCACGTTTATTGGATATGGGTATCGAGCCATTCTTGATCGCTTCAACAGTCAAGGCGGTCGTTGGGCAGCGCTTAGTACGACGACTGTGCATGAACTGTCGCGAACAATACGTACCGACGCCAGACGAAATCAACGAAATAGTCTCGCTGTTCAATCTGCGTCCAGACCAAACGTTTGCACATATTCATGATCTAGAATTACAAGCCATTGAGCAAAAAGTTGGCGGCGACACACCAGCTGGCACCGACGAGACTACTATTCGCACCCTCTGGCGAGCGCACCCAGGCGGCTGCGACGAGTGCGGACACGTCGGCTTCAAGGGACGCGTCGGTATTTACGAAGTGTTGGGCATGTCGCGCGAAATTCAAAAAATGATAACTTCCGACGCCACTAGCAACCAGATTCAAGATCAAGCAATCAAGGAGGGAATGATTACAATGCAATCTGATGGATTAGTTAAAACATTACGCGGCAACACTACGCTCGACGAGGTGCTGCGTGTTACGAGGGAATCCTAATGGCATCTTTCTCTTATGTCGCAACTAATAAGTCTGGCGATGTCATCCAAGGCAACATCGAGGCTAGCGATCGACCTGGAGCTTTATCTGCTCTAACCAAGCAAGGCTTGTCACCGCTCAGTATTGACTCGCTTGAAAAGAAAGGACTAGCCAGTATTAGTTTTGGCGGCGGCAAGAAAAAAGTTAAAACCGACGACATCGTGATGTTCACCCGCCAGATGAGCGCCATGGTTAGCGCTGGCGTGCCGTTGCTGCGAGCACTTTCTTCGCAACATGATCACACTGATAGTCCAGCCCTCAAGGCAGTCCTTGGCGACATCATTAAAGACGTTCAATCTGGTATGCAGCTAGCCGATGCCCTGAGCAAACATCCAGCTACTTTTAACGATGTTTATGTCAATATGGTGCGTGCTGGCGAAGCTGGCGGTATTCTTGACGATATCCTTAGGCGCCTAGCTATTCAGCAAGAAAAAAGCGCTGGCATCCGCAAAAAAATTAAAGGAGCGATGACTTATCCGTTAGTTTTGCTGGTTATTACTATTATGGCCTTTTTGGTTTTAATGGTGTTTGTCATCCCGCAAATCGGCGAAATGATTAAAGGGTTTGGCGGCGAAGATGCCGAATTGCCAGCTTTGACTCAAGTGATGCTGTCAATTAGCGGCTTTTTGACGACTAAAGGATACTTGCTGATACCAGTACTAATCGCTATCGTTTATTTCTTACGGCGCTGGCTGAATACTACAGCTGGCAAACACACTTTTCACCGTTTTGTCCTCAAGATACCAGCTATCAGTAGCATCATTCAGAAAGTAGCCGTCGCCCGCTTTGCTCGTACGTTTTCGGCGCTCATGGGATCTGGCGCAGCTGTTCTAGAATCGCTCGAAGTCACTTCGCACTCAGTCGGCAATGTTGTTTACGAGGAAGCTCTGCTAAAAGCTGCCAAGGAAGTCGAAAACGGCAAAAACTTATCAACAATCATCGAAAAAACCGGACTGTTCCCGCCAATCGTCTCGCAGATGCTAGCTGTCGGCGAAGAAACTGGCCAAACCGACGTCGTACTGGTCAAAGTAGCCGACTTTTACGAAGAAGAAGTTGATGTCGCCATCGACAGCATCGGCTCAATTATTGAACCGGTAATGATCGTGTTGATGGGCGGCATGGTAGGGCTAATCGCCGCTAGCGTTATGATGCCAATTGCCGGCTTATCAACGAGTATTAAACAATAAAACTTATGCTATACTGTATATAGAAAAGGGCATCCATGGTAAAACTATTTTTCAAAGACAAACCGATCATCGGGCTCGACATCAATTATACTGGTGTTAAAGTCATGGCCATCAACCAGAAACACGCTGACGTTCGCGGCTACGGCTCAGTCGATCTTGACCCGGTTAAGACACAGGAGGCGCTCGACACCGACGACCACGAGTATCTGCGCGAGCACATAGCCAATATGTTTCGAGATCGCATTATCGGCTCTCTGCCTTCTAACCACGTAGTAATTGGCTTGCCAACGAGCCGCACTTATTCGCGCACCTTTACTCTGCCAGCAAGCGAAGAAAAGCATATTGCCAGCGCTGCCCAGCTAGAAGTCGAACGCTATATACCAGTACCGTCAGACTCGTTATACACTGACTACGAAATTATTAAGCGCACCAAAGAGACCCTGATGGTTGTCGTCTCGGCCGCACCGCGCGCGCTGGTTGATACAGTTACGCAAGTTGCCAAGGAAGTCGATCTGCGTCCAGTTGCCGTTGAACCGAGCATGAATGCGGTCGCCCGCATCCTGACCAAAACCGAGGAAGGCAATCGTACCACGCTAGTTATCGACGTCGGCGCCACCAGTACCGATATTGCCGTCCTGGAAGATTCAGCGATTCTCATTACCGGTTCGGCTAATGTCGGCGGCAATAACTTCACTCTAGATATCGCTAGTAAAATGCAAGTGTCGCTAGAAAAAGCCCACCAGTATAAAGTCCTCAACGGCCTCGGGCAAAGCGATGATCATGACAAAATTGAAGCCGCCCTCAAACCAAGCCTCGGTCGTATCGTCGGAGAAGCCAAGAAGGTCATCCGTTACTACAGCGAACGTATTTCGGAGGATAAAAAAATCGAGCAAATTCTTATCGTTGGCGGCGGCGCAAACATGCCAGGTATCGGCGAATACTTTACTAACGCTTTCATTTTGCCGGCCCGCGTCGCTAGCCCGTGGCAAGATCTTGATTTCGGGTCGCTTGAGAAACCGCACCGCCAGTTTCGTCCGCGTTATATCACCGTCGCTGGTCTGGCTAGCGTACGGCCATCGGAGGTAAAAAAATGATCAACCTACTTTCACCCGAAGAACGCAAGCAAATTAAGGCCGCCCGGGCTAACTCAATTTTGATGCGTTATGTTGTCATGTCGCTGATAGTTGTTGTGATTATCGTAGTTGAACTAATCAGCTCGTATTTTATGCTAGTATTCAACCAGTCTGCCAGTAGAGAAACCATAAATGACAATCAAAGTAAATCTTCAGCCTTCAGCTCGGTCAAGAGCGATGCCGAAAAGTATCGTTCTAACCTGCGGGTAGCAAAATACATTCTTGACACTCAAGCGCCATATACTGATATTCTAAATGCGATTGCCAAGAGGTTGCCAAACGGCGCTTCGCTCACTGGCATATCAATCGACCCGACGACTTTTGGAACTACTTCCGTGCAAATTCAAACTCACGTCAGTTCGTACGCGCAAGCCATTGAAGTCAAAAATAGCTTGCAAGAGACGTCTATCAATAAAATTAAAGTTTTTGACAGTGTTAGCCTATCAAACGCTACGCACGAAATTGGCGACAATACATTTCAGGCAAATTACACTGTAATCTATTCAAAGAAGGTACTGCCATGAAATTCGTTCTAAAACCAACTACATTTCGCATTTTGCTTATCGTGAGCCTACTAGTTATTGCGGCGGCGGGCGCAGGCAGTTTCGTCTTCGGGCACCAAGAGATTGTTAAATATGCAGAGGAAACCCGCAAACTCAATACCGAAGCACAAGCCTCTAGCAACGAATTACAAGCCCTTTCAAGCCTCAAATCGAAACTAGACAACAGCAAAAGCGACGTAAAACGCGCTGAACAAATCGTTTCGACCAGCAAGAAATATCATTATCAAGATCAAATTGTCAGCGACATCGAAAATCACGCAAATAGCGCTGGTATTAAAATCGCTTCAATCGATTTTTCATCAAATGAAAGCAAATCCAGCAGCTCATCAAGCTCATCGTCGTCTAGCACCGCCAAGAACACTAAAAAACCGGCGCCAGACGGCTTCAAATCGGTTACCGCTACCGTTAACTTGAGTAATCCGGTATCCTATGAGCAAGCATACACTTTCTTGCGCTCTTTAGAACAAGGGCTTTTCCGGATGCAAATTTCTAACCTAGCCTTAGCCAAAGATGACAACAACGGCATCACAGTTAGCGCACTAACTCTGGAGGTATATACAAAATAATGGAAGTCTCAGACGCATTTCGCATTCTTGGCGCAAAGACAGCTAAATTCTTTGGCCGGTATCACTTTTTATTGTTTTTCATGTTAGCTGCCGGCGGATTGTCAGTTGCTACCATCCTACTCTACCAAACACTCACTACGCCAGCAGAAGAACCGCAAGCTAGCACCTCCGCTAGTTTTGATGATACTACCATCAAACGCATCCGCAAGCTAAAATCAGCTGGCAATGCACCAAGCACGCCGCCGCCAGCTAACGATAGGACAAACCCGTTTTAGTCTATGATTTTGCTCGGTTCAGCGGTACTCAATGCAGAAATATTCAGTATTCAAACTGGCGGCAAGGTAGCGCGCACAACCCGCGCAATCATTAATCCCGCCAATCTACAAATTATCGCCTTCGAAGTATCAGGACCGCTAGTTCAGCAACACCCCGCGCTGATGTTGCTTAGCGATGTCCGCGAACTGAGCAATATGGGCTTCATTGTCGACGACATCGACCAATTCATAGCTCCGACCGACGTTGTGCGCGTCAACGACGTCTACCAGCTAAAGTTTGATATCATCGGCAAACTAGTACTTGATGAAAAACGCCATAAACTTGGTAAAGTCATCGATTTCACAATAGATACCACGCAGTTTCTTATTATGCAGCTGTCGGTCAAGCGGCCGCTACTGCGTAGTTTCAATGATACTGAGATTTTGGTACATCGCAGCCAGATTATCGAGATCAATAACGATTCAATTGTCGTTCATTCCCAAGCTAAAGCCCCTGAGCCAGAACTCCATGAAGTAGTCGGTAGCTATATCAATCCGTTCCGCAAACCAAAGCAAGCTCGACAGAATTCAGATATTGATTAGATATCTTCTCGGCGCAAAGCAGTTTTGATATCATCAAAGCTAAATCCCTGGCGCGCTAGATATTGCATGAACTTTTGCTCATCAGAGTAACGCCGGCGTTTTTTAGCAATAACTTTAGCCAGCTCATCGAGATCATTACGCGACGAATCTGCGATTACCGAATCAATAATTGTTTGTGCTATACCTTTTGCCGCCAATTCGCTACGCAGTTTTCGCATAGATACGCCTTTAACCTGATGTCGATTCTCAACCCACCAGTTAGCAAATTTCTGATCGTCAATATAACCGCGCGCTTGCAACTTCGCAAAAACACGCTCCGCCACAGTTTTAGCGACACCTAGCTTTTCCGCTAACTTACCAGTTTTTCTATTTTTATATTTACGAGCCAATGTTTTACGGTAAAGATAATCACGTACTTCACTGCTACTACGCGGTCGCATCAATACATACTCAAGTACTCGGGCATATATTTTGCCGAATTCACTCTCTTGCTTGAGATTAGCTAACTCCTCTTTCGATAAAACCTGGCCAGCCTTAATTCCAAGATCAACAACCTGCGAAATATCCAGGCTAAAATCATATTTGCCATCAATATACACGTTGACGCGATCCGAATCGCGGACTTGCGGCGAAAGCGCCGTCACAGTATATCGTTCTTGCTGCTGAGCCATATCATTATTATAGCTGAAAAAGCGGCCATTTACCGACTAGCAAGCTACTATAGTTCGCATAAATTATCATGATATTCAAAGATACTACGCCACTAAACTTAGCTCGGATATACTTCTAGCGGACTGTTTTCTTTTTACTTCTAATCTTTCGGTTCTGGTTCAGCGACCTTTTCGCGAACTTTAGCGTCAATCTCAGCCAGGACTTCTGGATTTTCTTTCAAGTATTTTTTAGTAGCTTCGCGACCTTGGCCGATTGTTGCATCATTATACTTATAAAACGCTCCAGATTTGCTCAAGATTCCGTACTGAACGCCCAGATCGACAACATCACCCGTCTTGCTAATACCTTCGTTATACATGATATCGAACTCAGCCGTGCGGAATGGCGGCGCAATCTTATTCTTGACGATTTTGACGCGCGTGCGATTGCCGCGAATTTCATCACCGTCCTTGATTTGCCCAATTCGGCGAATGTCTGCTCGCACCGATGCGTAAAACTTAAGCGCATTACCGCCAGTAGTCGTCTCGGGGTTACCGAACATCACACCGATTTTCATGCGGATTTGATTAATAAAGATTACTGTAGCCTTTGATTTGTTAATAATACCGGTTAATTTGCGTAGTGCTTGGCTCATTAATCGTGCTTGCAAACCCATGTGTGAATCACCCATGTCACCGTCGATTTCAGCTTGCGGCACCAACGCTGCTACTGAATCAACTACTATTAGGTCAACAGCATTTGAACGCACAAGCGTTTCGACAATTTCCAGCGCTTGCTCGCCGTTATCGGGCTGCGATACTAGCAAATTATCAGTGTCAACGCCAAGCCGTTTAGCATATGCTGGATCAAGTGCATGCTCAGCATCAATAAAGGCTGCCGTCCCGCCTTGTTTTTGCATTTCGGCGATAGCATGTAGTGTCAAGGTTGTCTTACCGCTTGATTCTGGACCATAAATCTCGATAATTCGACCTTTCGGATAACCGCCGCCCAGCGCCAAATCTAAGCTCAGACTACCGCTTGGCAATAGCTCGACATCAACTTTTTTAGCCTCTCCTAGCTTCATGATTGAGCCGTCGCCGAATTGCTTGGTAATCTGCTCCATCGCCAAACCCAACGCCTTTAACTTGCCCTCGTCAGCCGCTGGCTTATCTGCAGATGTTTTTGGTTCGCTTTTCTTCGCCATATCTCCCCTTTCTTGCTGATATCTTTAATTATACATGAGCGACGCAGTTTTTGGTATAATGGTAAGTATGAAACAAAACGGCTTCACAGTTATTGAACTTTTATTGGTGATAGTTTTACTTGGAGTTGGCAGCTGGCTATTTTTTAATGAAAAAGCAACTATCGATGCTACTGCTCGCGATAATCAGCGTAAAGTCGCTATCAACGCGATGTATTACGGATTGGAAGAGTATTTCTACGCTAAAAACGGCTATTATCCGGCTTCGATTGACAGCAAAACGCTGCGCACCGTCGACCCTGCTCTTTTCACTGATCCGAAAGGCAAAAAACTTGGCAACAGCGGCAGCAACTACGTCTACGAATCAACAGGTTGCAATAACGAAAATCGATGCACTGGCTACACGCTACGCAGTTCAATGGAGCGTGAAGATACTTACACCAAGACTAATCGCGATCACAAGAAATAATCAGTTAGTCATCATTCGTAACTGGGCGGCCATTCTTGAACGCCTCAACGGCATTATTAAGAACCGCTACTTGGTTTTTTGGATCAGCAACATAGCTAAAGCGATAGGTTGTTTCGTCGCCCTCAGTACTTAACCGAATCGATCCGTAATTAAATAAAGTTTGTAGAATACCTTTTTGCGAGTAGCTAGAGTCCTCGATATTCATCAGGCTAACTGTTTGTTCGCGTTTTGAAAACAAGCTTATTTGAATTTCTTGAATAACACTTTCGTTGGTCAGGAAAAAGCGATTTTGCATATATACCCAAATCGCTATATACAAACCGATACCGAATAAAATAATCACCATCAAGCAAATCAAAATAACCTGCGGATACATTGATTGCGCCAAGCCAATCGGCTTAGCAATATCAGGGTAGCAAAACATGAAAACTGACACCAAAATAATTGCAAGAATCATCGCAAATGTCGGCCCCCAAATACCAATGCTGTGCCGTGGAATCATTTGAATGACATACTCATGCTCGCTGAGATTAAGCCACGGGTAGAGGCGGCATGATTCCTCGTGCTTGCGGCGGGTCTCTTCGGAAATATGAACCGGAATCGGTTCGGTTGAGCGCGCTACATGCACAACCTGCTTGCCAGAGTCGGTGACTGATACTGGGTTGGTTTGCACAGCCGATTCTGTACCAGTAGCCTGCTCTTGCTGCTGTGAAGCTGTATATAACGGACGTCCTTCAGCGTCGTAAGCGACTGGTCTGCGGCTATCGTCATCGTCCATGATACCTCCTCGTTTATACTACTTGTAGTATACTATAAATTCCCTACATTGCCGAGATGCCGCTTCGCCTTAATCGTCACCCGGCGGCCGCGCGGCGTGCGCTCAATGAAGCCAATTTGCAGTAAATACGGCTCATAAAAATCCTCGATTGTTGTCGCTTCGTCGCCAGTCAGCGCCGCAATGGTTGTCAGTCCGACTGGGTTATCGCCGTAGTTTTCCAAAATTGACTGTAATAAATTGCGGTCAGCTGGATCCAAACCGAGCTCATCCACCTCCAACATTTCCAAGGCATTCGTTGTCGTTTTCACATCAATTATGCCATCGCCATTGACGTCAGCGTAGTCGCGCACGCGCTTGAGCAGGCGATTGGCGATACGCGGCGTCAGGCGGGCGCGAGTCGATAGCAAATCAGCAGCCTCGCCTTTGATGGTTGAGTCCAAAATCGCTGCGCTGCGAGTTACGATCTTAGCGATATCTCCTGGATCATAAAACTCCAACCGGTAAATATGCCCGAACCGATCACGTAGCGGTGCTGCCAGACTGCCCGTCCGCGTCGTTGCGCCAATCACTGTGAATCGCGGTAAATCCAGCCGAATTGACCGAGCCGCCGGGCCCTTGCCGATGATGATATCCAGCTTGAAATCTTCCATGGCCGAATATAAAATCTCTTCCACCGCCCGACCAAGCCGATGAATTTCATCAATAAACAAAATATCGCCGTCCGCCAAATTCGTTAAAATTGACGCCAAATCACCCGCCTTTTCAATGGCCGGACCACTGGTAATGCGCAAATTTGTCCCCATCTCGTTAGCGATCACCGTCGCCATCGTCGTCTTGCCCAGTCCTGGCGGGCCGTAGAGTAGCACATGATCCAGCGGCTCGCCGCGTTTCTTTGCCGCTTCAATTGCCAAGCGCAAATTACGCTTCAACCGCTCCTGCCCGACATACTCGCTAAAACTCTGCGGACGCAGACTGACTTCAATCCGCTGCTCCTCGGCATCATCATCGTGCGAGCTAGTATCGACTATTCTCTCAATTGCCATAGCTTTATTATATCATCTACAAAGATACACCAGAGTTTGCAAAGGCTGTCTTACCCATATGACGAGGAGATGACAGCTTCTCACTGTGAGCCATTGGCCAATCCTGAAGTATTTCTTGGCTCGGTTCATCCAGTTCTGGGTTAGTGATAAATCGCCTATTTTCGGCAACCTGGCGCACCATCTGCTCAATCACTTCTTCCGCGACACCACATTCCCTCATGTCTTTTTCTAGATACTGCTGATAATGTGGCAAAAATAGATCCTCTAATTCTTGAAACTCTCGCCATGATAACTCACTACATTCTTCAAACCGAAATCGCATGGTGTAATTCAAAAAATCTTGACCGCCTGATCGCCAGACATAACCAAGGTCAGCATGATGTAATAATTTTGCCTGGATACTGTCGCGACAGATTTGTTCTTTTGGGCCAGGAATAGTGCCGATGATCGCACGTTCCATAAACTCGTACTCAGCTGAACCAGGTTCGTACTGCTCATCAAGAAACGAGACCGAATAATGTTCTTTCGTAACATAACCGTCCGGCGGTGGACCGGCTTTAAATCCAGCATCATGTGCTGCCGCTGCTACTAGTAACAGATCTTTCTGATCCGAGCTCATCTTGTCTGCTGGAATCATATCTGTCAGTAGGCGCGTTGTGTGCATCACATCCACACCGTGCGCTGGCTGGTGATATGGATAATTTGGGTAGGTAGTCAGTAACTCGGCCGATAGTCCAGCAAGAGATTCTGCTTGTTCTCTATTATAAAATAGCTTTGCGAGATTCTCCTCTGAGGTATATCGATCCAACACCTTTGCTGATACTGTTAATTCCGCAGCGGTCACCGTTGGGTCGTCTTGGTAAGCAACGTTTCGGCGTTTCCATAGCTGGTTATCGAGAATTTTTTCGGTAGTAGCTCTATTCACAGAGCTATATTATATATCATTTATGCTAATTAGTCAATAGTCGGGTGTCGTGAACCCTGTAAACGAGTCAGTTCTGCTGGGTATATGTCAAACTTATTATTTCTTCAGCGCCTCAGTCACCCGCTGTGCTGTCGGCAGGTTGGCATCAACGTTTTCCAGCGCTTTGGTGGCATCCGCTAAGGTATAGCCCAGCGCCATCAGCGCTTCTAAAGCTTCGTCAGAAGTATTCAATTCAGTTTGGACCGGAGTGTCCGCTCGACCGTAATGCGCTGGCAAGCCAACCTTATCGCTCAGATCAACCACCACCCGCTCGGCAGTTTTTTTGCCAATACCAGCAGCTTTTTGCACAAAAGCACTGTCAGCGTTGGCAATGGCGTTGCGTACCTGTTCCGCATCGCCCAGGCTGAGAATCGCTAGCGCCGCCTTCGGGCCGACACCCTGAACAGTAATCAGCATTTCAAACAGCTTTTTTGCCGCCAAACTAGAAAAACCGAACAGCTCTTCCGCCTGCTCGCGCACATGGTGGTAAGTATAAAACTTGACGTCTTGATTCAGTACCACCGCCTCAAAATCACCAGTCGACACGCTAACTTCGTAACCGACGCCGTGAACGTCAATCACGACGCTGCCCGCGCCAAACTTTTCAGCGATTACACCAGAAAGATGAGCTATCATAATCAGCTATGGCGACGTAGTGTTACCGCCAGGATTATTACTATTATTGCCACCATTATTGCTACCGCCAGAATCGCCCGAGCTGCCGCCACTATTATCGTTTCCGCCAGCAGCCGCACAATTGCTAGTATCTTTACTGTAGTTCACGCCGTCGATTTTACTTTTATCGACCATAACCACTGAGCCTGTCTTGAGATCACAAGCTGCAACTTTAGCATTTGTGCTTTTACAGTTAGCAGTGTCTTTCGAGTATTTTGTCGAGTTAAAGCTAGCTTCGTCGATAGTTTCAACCTTGCCGGTAGAGAGGTTGCAAACGGTAATCGTCGGCGCCTTACAATTAGCAGTATCTTTTGAATATTTCGTCGAATCAAACTTGTCATCGTCGATAGTTTCAACCTTGCCGGTAGAGAGGTTGCAAACAGACACTTTAGTTGGCTCGGAATTACACGATTCAGTCGGTAAAGCGCCGCTCATAAAGTATTCATTATAGGTATTAGCGCCAGCTTTCGCCGCCAAGCCGCCCTTGTCCTTACAGACAGCGCGCTGAACGATACCGCTCGGCAGAGTGAATTTAACATCTGGCTTGCCTGACAATAGCGACGTCATCGTACTCTTCCAAATCGGCCCAGCCATGTCGCTACCACCGCTAATCATAGCAGAGTTATCATTATTGCCAACCCAAACACCAACAACGTATTGCGGATTATAGCCAATTGTCCAAGCATCGCGGTTGTCGTTGGTAGTACCAGTTTTAACAGCAACAGTATGATTACCATTAACCGTAATTGACGAACCAAAGATGCGTGCGCGAGTTGTTCTGTCGCTAAGAATATCTGAGATTAGGTAAGCCCCCTGAGCGCTAATAACTTGCTTAGACTTGCCCTCGTGTTTGTAGATTGTTTTAGCGTATTTATCGTCAATCTGAGTAATTTTAGTAATATCATATTGCTTGCCGCTATTAGCGAAAGCAGTATAAGCATGTACCATATCCTGCAAAGATGCCTCGGCTGAACCAAGCGCCAACGACAAGCCGTGATCGCCTTTCTTAATAGAGGAAATGCCCATACTGTTAGCAGCTGTTACTGAACGAGAAATGCCGTATTTTTGCATAACCTCAACGCTTGGGATATTAAGCGACCAGTTAAGTGCTTGACGCACCGTAGCACTACCACCGCGGCTAGCTTCATTTTTATCAGCATCGCGCGGCACATAGCCGCCGCCGAAATCCTTAACTTTATCTTGCAAAATAGTCGCTGGCGTAATCACGCCGTCTGCCAATGCTGCCGCGTAATAAATCGGCTTGAAGCTAGAACCTGGCTGGCGCCTAGTCGTTACCATGTTAACCTTGCCCCATTTTTCATTATTATAATCGGCGCTACCAACCAAAGCTCGAACTTCACCAGTCGTTGGATCAACGACAACTCCGCTGGCATTAGAGCCGCCCATTCGATTAATATGCCTCATTTGCTTATTAATGTTGTCTTTGAGGGTATTCTGCATATCGATATCTAGCGTAGTTGTGACTTGATAGCCAGAACGCATAACTTTTTCGTAACCATCTTTTTCGTAGCCGCCTTTTTTAGAGCTATATTTATCGCTGAGCTCAGCCACCACCATTTCAGCAAAATGCGGCGCCACGCTATCATTCTGCGTTGACGGCGGTGCATAAGCCAATTGCTGGGCTAAAGCCTCTGTTTTTTGCGCTTCGGTGACGTAGCCCTCTTTTACCATTCGACTGAGCACCGTTTTTTGCCGTTCTTTAGCATATTCAGCACTGCCGCTAATCGGCGAGTAGCTGCTCGGTGCCGGCAATACGCCAACCAGCATAGCGCTTTCTGCCAGAGTTAGTTCTTTCGGTGTTTTATTGAAATAAGTCTTAGCCGCATCCTCTATACCAAAAGCGTTTTCACCAAAATAGACCGAATTGAGATACATGTCGAGAATCTCGTCTTTAGAATAGTTTTGCTCGACAGCAATCGACATGAAGAACTCTTGATATTTACGCATCAAACTATGCTCGTCGCTTAGCAAGGTATTCTTAACCAATTGCTGAGTGATAGTCGAGCCGCCGCCATGCCGTGTCACTGCCGCCCTGGCAATGCTGAAAAGATTAAATCCGCCGTGTTTATAAAAATCTTTATCTTCGCTCGCCAGCAAAGCATTCTTCATATGATCCGATATCTGATCAAGCTTCACGATATTGCGCTTCTCAGCCCGACCAATACTATAAAAAGTCTTACCATTTCTGTCTTTTAGAACGATTCCGGTATTATTACGGTTCATCAAACGTTCAACGTCGCGGATATCATTAGCCAGCATGATGTATGTTACCACCGGTATGATAATCATGATCGCTAGAATAGGACCGCCAACAACGGCAACCTTCTGCTTGCGCGACAATCCTTGCCACCAAGCGACTAGTTTACCGAACTTACCCGTCGGCTGGCGATGAACCTTACGAACTGGAGATTTCTTACGACCTATGTTAGCGTAGCGCGATAAACGCGGCGGTTGCTTTTGTATCTGCATCACTTACCATTATATCACCTTACGCTTCAATACGACTCATAAACGCATGCGTTAAAGCTGCCGCCAATGCGTCAGCGCAATCATCAGGCTTCGGCACCTCTTGCAAACCTAGCTGAATACGCACCATTTCTTGAATTTGCGGCTTTTTAGCGGCACCGTAACCAGTGATTGATTTTTTGATTTCATTCGGCGTGTATTCGTGAATTGGCAATTTCGCTTGGCGGCCTGTCAATATTGCTACACCGCGCGCCTCGGCGACACTGATTGCTGTCGTAATATTCTTAGTAAAAAACAGTTTCTCAACCGACATAACATCCGGCTGCGTCTCTTTAATAATATCGGTTAAGCCTGAGTAGATTTCTTCAAGGCGATCTGGCAATGGCGTATGTGCTGGCGTAGTGATTACTCCAGCCGTAACCAGCCTCATTCTGCCGCCGTTGACATCAATTACGCCAAATCCGAGAATACCTGTACCAGGATCAATTCCGATGATTCGCATGCCGATATGGATCACTTCCTGCCAAATCGAATAGCTTTTCTCAAGCCGCGCTTAATTTCAGTGCGCCATTCCCAGACACCATAGCTAACACCCGCCAAGGCCAGTCCGCTAATCGTCCACCACACCGCTGGATTAGTTTGCTGGACTGTTACCGGCTGCACTGGATAAGCCGCTAATGTATTATTAGCTTTCTTGATTTTGCGACAGCGACCAGTTGAAGGATTGCGCTCCCAGCCCTCTTTACATGGTTTAGGTAGATCGTCAACAGAAGCAATCTTCTTGCAGCGGCCAGTTTCTGGGTTACGGAATTGGCCCTCTTTACACGGTTTCAGAACCGCTGCAGCCGCCTTGGCAATTGAACGACAACGTCCGGTTTCCTCGCTGCGATATTGACCTTCTTTGCAAGGTTTCAAGACAACGGTTTTTTTATTGTTCTGAACAATATTGCGGCAGTGGCCAGTCTCTTCGCTGCGATATTGGTCATCGCGGCATGGTTTCAATATTTTTATTTTTGGTTTAGCCGACAACGCTTTCAGGCTACCCTTACCATAATTAAGTTTAGGCGTAAAATCATTGCCCTCGCTACCTGGACTCGGCGTCGCCCAGCGCCAAGTCGCAGTTTTAGCATCATACGCCCAAGATCGCCCTTTGTTACTAACGCTATCGGCTTTCTCATACGGTATCACGCCGTTCTTATAGGTAGTTAACCCGTTGGCATCTTGCAACCACACTGTTCCGGATGCCTTGTCAAGATGCAGCGTCTTCCCCGATATAACAAAGATTTTACCCGGCAGAACCGTGCCCGATAACTTCGAAAGATTATTAGTAGAATCTGATACCGCTTGGTTGCCGCTACGCAAGCGGTATAGCGATAAGTCTATTGGGCTTTGACCAACATTTTTAACCTTGACGTAGCTATAGCAGGCAAGGTTCGGGTCAGCCGTAGCACAATCTGCTGGATTCGGTAAAATTTCTAGAATCTGTAAAGTTGGCGTCGACGGCAAACGGTACAAATCACTTGATATCATATTGCCAGTCGCTCGTTTACGAAAATCAGTTTTAAAG
>CAUTSQ010000014.1:0-17208 GCA_963541395.1 uncultured Candidatus Saccharibacteria bacterium
TAATGATATCAGAGGGTTTTAATGTTCGCGAAATAAGTGACGTAAAATCGATGTTGCACGATTTTGTCTGTTTTGTTGATAAAATTACGCCTCACAATATATAATACAATCAGTTAGCTACAATGTAGAGACTGCCAATTTGATCTAATGGTGATCAGCGGCAGTCTTTTATTTTGGCAAAAGGATAGCAAATGAAAGAAATAGACTTAACAGAATTTGGCGAAATGAAATCAGACGTAAAGCATGTCAAAGAGGCTGTTGACGAGATAAAACGAACACTTGCCAGCCAAGATAACGTTAGCCGTTCTGAGCACCATGAACTAGCCACTCTCGTCTCCGCTATGAAAGAGAGTTACGATAATCGTCTAAATACTCTGGAAGGACAAAATAACGTCAATGCTGCCACGTTCACCGGAAAGCTCGGTAAATGGTTCAATGACGCAATGGTCCAGGAAATCGGTAAGATTATAATCGCAGCGATATTATTCTATCTCTACAATAACCAAATAACAATGCAAATACAGAAGACCCAAGACGAGATCAATAAGACTAATCATTATGTTAATTCACGACTGGATGCAGAGGCAAAGAAATGATCATTCTACCAATATCCCTCATTGCAATTTCGCTCATTCTCTACCTGATTTTTCGCAACAGTAATAATAACCAAGGAGGTTTAAGGTGAAACTAGAAAAGAAAACTACACGGCAGCTGTCAATCGCGGTTGGTTTGCTGTCATTTGGCGCGTTCGTCGTGCAGGGGCTCGGCGATATCTGGGGCTTTGCGGCTGTTGCCAAGCAGCTGACAAGCACAGCGCTGCTGTTTGCCGGTGGCGTCAACGTCTACTTTTTGGGCGTGACAAATCAGAAGAATAACCAGGATAGAAAGGAATCAAAATAATGGGAACTACTAAATATAACGCACTAGAAGAATTGCACAATGAACTGAATCGCGGCACGCCAGGCGATGAAGTTTCTCTTAATATCGGCGGCAAAGAGGTACTGAAAATCAAGTTTCAAACTGGCGGCACAGCTACTACAGAGCGTAACGGTGTATTTATCGAGGACTTGCTTATTGTGGCTTACACAAAATTAGCAGGCTACAATCGAGAATTACCGTGCCGCGAAAACAGCGTAGCCCTTACCAAAATTGAGGAAGCTATTATGTGGCTAGCTAATCGCAAAGCTGAGCGTGAAGCTCGCGGCGTGTATGGCACCGAGGAGAAGTAGTAATGAAGAGAATAGCATCGAAGTTTAAGAATTTTCTCACCAACCGCCTCGCCGTGATTCTGGTGGTGGCAGTCGTAGTGTTGTCGGCGATATTCGTCGTTGTCGGCAAGCAAGCTGAGGACGGGAGTATCACGTTGGACGGTTCAAAAGCCAAGTACTCCAAAGCCACTGAGAAAGCCTTGTGCGAACTAGCCAAGAAACGCGAAACGGCGATTGCTGGCATCATGGGATTGGACGTTCCACAGGACGCTGGCTCGGGCTGTGAAGCGCCGGATAAAGAATTGGCTCAGATGGGGTCAGGTGTCTATTACAAGACCGATTTGTCCAGTCCAACGGCGTTCGTGAATGCCATGAACGGACGCGGGTTTAATGAGGGTTACGGCTTACAGTGTGTAGCAGGGTTCAAGCAGTTTATGTTCAGCCTGAGCGGTCGCGTTGTAGCTACCCGCACCGGTGGTGCAAGCGGCTATGCTAATCAAGTCGGCGAGATTCAAGCGCTCGGCTTTACATGGCATGGCGGACAAGCTGGTATGAAAGATGGCGACTGGGCAATCTTCGGCGGCGGCACGTACGGGCATGTTGCGATGTATTACCAGGGCAAGTTTTTCGGACAGAACCAAGGCAGTGGCAATATCTATGTCGGTAACGCATTTAACTTAATGGATCTTGGCGGCTACCGCAACTCAATCATTGGCTACTACCGGCCAAATATTTGGAACGGCACTGCTAGCGCTCCAACAGCTCCAGCAGCCAGCTCAAAATCAGTGAATGACCAAGTGGTAGCTGATGTGTTAAGAGGCGTGTACGGTAGCGGCAATGACCGCGTATCACGGTTGCAGGCAGCAGGTTACAATCCAGCCGAAGTGCAAACAGCGGTGAATGCTCGCGCAGCAGCGCAAGCTCCACGAGTTAGCGCGCCAGCTTCAACAGGTTACGTTCAGCAAAGCGCTGGCGGTTACGTTGTGCGCCGGGGTGATACGCTCGGCGACATCGCACTACGGAACGGTTGGCACGGCACGAGCGGGCTGTTTGGTAATTCTGGCTATACACAGCGGCTGGCTGAGCGAAACGGTATTGCTAACCGCGGGTTGATTTATCCAGGGCAAAAAATACAGCCATAATTGAACTGTTCGGAAATTCTGAACAATTGAACCGCCTCGATAAGCTCCGGGGCGGTTTTTTGACATTTTTTCACAAAATGTTGATTATTCTCGCAATCGTCTGCTATGGTGGTAGTAAGCTAAACCCATTAGTTGAACCTCGCCACCATATTTTGGTGCGGGGTTTTCATTTGTCCCGACACTAAAATAGTAAAAGTTTTGAGGGTAATTAGTGGACGGTAATAAGGATTCTGATCCTCGTGTCAAGACCCTGCGTAAGAGACTTGGCAAAGCATCAGATTTAATAACAAACGACGCGTACCTACCTATGTTTCGAAACCGGCAGATACGCTATCCCAAAGAGTTCGAAGAGAGCCTGATTCAAGCTGCACGCAAAAAAGACCCAAAGCGATGGCTAGCTAAGGTATGGTCGTGCGAAAACATGATAGCCTCTGTGAAGATGCTGGCTAAATACATCGCACGGCGAATAGCTAAACACGCTAAGGAAGTTCATGACGCCAAAGTGGCTAAACAGTTGAAGCGGATAAATCCAGCTGGACTATTGAAGCTGACTGAAATTAAAAAGCAGCGTAAGTCTATAGCTGGTAATTTACTGCTATAGAGCTGGTTGATTCTCTTCTCTAACACGGCGACGACCGTGTGTTTCTTGCTGTCTGACCTCTGTTTTTATATAACAAAATGCTTATATTTTCAAATAATAAGACTTTGTCACACTGAATCCTAACCGATTCTTGTATTATTTTTTAAGAAAGGTGGGTATTAAGCATGATTTTTATATTTTTTAGCCAATAAACAGCTCTATAAAGAACTATTTTAGTAAATCTTTCATTATAACGATCTTTATAAAGAGACCAGTGGAGTTTTTCATGATGAATAATATTTCAGATTGTTTTAGTGACTTTTTGCGAGACGAAGTCATATTATGCGACAGGAGTAGTAAAACCATAGAGCGTTACCAGTGCTTTTGCAGACTACTGATCAATTTCTTAGGGAATAAACCTATCGATTCCGTATCTCTAGAAGATACCAGAAAATGGCGTGAGATGCTCTACTCATACCAGAAGCCAGATACTGTCAGAGGCTATATAGTTTGCCTCAAGTGTTTTTTCAAATACTGCCAGCGCAAGTGTCGCCAGTTATTATTCGACACCGAAGACATTAAGATACCAAAGCGTGAGAAACGCATCCTAGATATTCCAACCGAAGATGAAGTTGAAGAGTTTATTTCCGTACTAGCTATGAAGCGGCGCGGCTACTGCAATGCTAATAGGCTGCGTAATGTTGCTATCGGCAGACTGATCTTCTCATCAGGCATACGCGTTAGTGAGGTATGTTCTCTGAATCGTAATTCCATTAAGAATCGCCAGTTCACTATCGTTGGTAAAAGCCGAGACTCACGGATATGTTTCATTGATTCTCAGACTGAAAAATGTATCGCAGATTATCTAAAGATTCGCACAGACAATAACCCAGCATTATTCATTTCATACCAAACTGAAAAGAGAATGACACCAGGTAATGTCCGTAATGCCTTCGAGGCAGCCTGCGCTCGCTCTGACGGACAATTTGTCGGCATCAGACCGCACGCCTTGCGCCATAGCTTTGCCACGAAGATGTTAAACAAGCGCGTCGATTTACGCTACATTGGCGACCTTATGGGACATGCTGATCTAAACACGACCAAGGTGTATACACACTACACTAACCCGCAATTACGAGCCATTTACGACCGTGCCCACGGCGAAATATAAGGGATAAATTGCATAAAACCTCTGCTACTTATTGACATAAGCGGCTTTGTTTGCTATACTAGGCATACAGTCGAAAGACACGCACATTGCATCATAAATGTTAGATAAGCTCACAGAACTTGATACCTTATCTACGATGCATAACAAACGTTATGCGGGTTTAGCTCAGTTGTTAGAGCGCTTCCTTGCCATGGAAGAGGCCAGGAGTTAGAGTCTCCTAACCCGCACCAATTCGGAACAAAATTAAAAACGGTCGCCCGAACGGGTGACCGTTTCCGTTTTAGTTCTGAATTGGTGGTAATTTATTCTAAAGCTCGAACCTATTTCGAATATATAAACCTAGCCGCGTAAGCTCAGTCTCAGTACCTGCGGACATACGCTCCTGCTAATCTCACCTCGTAAGTTATTAGTAAAGCCTAAAGACTAAACCCAGCCAATAAGTCTTTAAACTCTTGTTTGATGATACCTCGCCAAGTAGCGGTTTCACTTGCGGATTTACTCAGATGATCCTTGTGATAAAGTAACAAAACACGAACAGTGCGATCATTATGATTTACATATAAAATCACTCTGTTGCCAGATTTTTTTGCGGATTGATTGCGCCCCGCAACGGCAAACTCGTGTTTGATAATCCATTCCCTGTTGTCGTCAGTTCGATGGATCGGAGGATTTGTCCTGCCATTAAGCACTAGCTGGTCAATGTGTGCAAACTGCGCCACGAGCGCCTTGCGTGTTACAAACCATTGATTGCCATAATCATTTTTGAACTTTTTGATGTAGTGACGTTTGGAATAGTCTTCAAATAGTACACGGTAGTTATCAGTAAACACGGCTCGGCTCTTCCTGGGTGATTAACTCGTAGGGTATATATTCGTTTTGCCTACAGATTTGCCAAGGAAGCTGCGTATGTGTGAAGTGTACGATTTCTTTTGTATTTGAACCTTTCCACTTTTTAGCGATTTTATCAATTAAATCAAGTTCACCTGTAGATAGATGCTGGGGCGGTGTATCTTGCGCAGACCTCGTCAGGTTGAGCCATTGCGCCTCGTCGCCGACCTCAAGCGAAACTTTACCCTCATCTATAAGCTCATCGACAACACGAAAATACTGGTCAGGCACTGGCCCATACTGTAAACGGCGGTATTTCATGCCGCTCATCGGCTGCAAATGCTCGTAGTACCATGCAAAATCAGCAAGATAGATAAGTTTTGCGAGCAGCGTCTTTGTCGCACTTTTACCTGCATATTTCGTATAGCGACGTAGGGTTTCCAATATCATTTCGCGGTATTTCTCATAATCTGGGATTTCTTGTGATAAAAGGTCAATAATATCGACACCAAGAAAATCAGCAAGTTTGCCAAGCTCTTCACTACTCAGCTCACGCTGGCCTTTTTCTGTCGCCACAACGCTACTGCGACTCACATCAATCGCTTTTGCTACATCGTCTTGCGATAGCCCATAGATTGCTCGGAGTTCGCGCAGATTCTTTTCAAGAGTCATTTTGCTTCCTTTCGCTTATGTGTCCAGTATACTACAACGTACGTAACTATGTCAATATTACGACAATTTGTTTATATAGTTGACACATGACTGTATGTTTGTGTATAATAAGAATACGAACCGATAAGACACAAAAGGTGGGGCTGTGCGGACGGATCGTCAAAGCGGAGGGTATCCGTCTGTAACACACGTTAGAATAGGAAAAGTACTGGCTTTCGCCAGTACTAGCGTACAAGATTTGCTTCCCTCGTACACTTCTATTCTAGCACAACAACGTTAAGCCAGATAGGAGTAAAATCATGGCATACAACAACCAATACGCATCGCTTTTGCGAGCACTAACCAAAAAACAATATACAGAAAAACAAAAAATTGCCGTATGGAATAAGGCGCGCATAGTGCAAGGTTATCACCCTGTATATGTTCGCGCCGACGCGTGTGGTGCGCTCATTGAATGGGAGCGTTACGGAGACACAACAAGTAAATACGGCTGGGAGATTGACCATATTATACCTAAATCGCTCGGAGGCACCGATGCTATCACTAATCTACAGCCATTACAATGGCAAAACAATCGCACAAAGGGTGATAGTCTTTCGCTCAACTACTGTGCAGTAAGGAGCAACTAGCTATGGTCGACCTAACGATCACATCAGACCCAGATAAGGACGGCAAACACAGACTCCAGTGTCCGCAATGCCTCGTATCTTTCTTTGCCCCTATTACTGAAGATGACAAAACTGGCAAACTACAGGACATCATCTGCGAGAATTGTCATCACGCCGCCGAGCCACTGATGTTCATATACACAGCAAACAAAGAGCAGGCCAACGCAATGGTAATAAACTACGCCGAGCGCGAAATGAAAAATATGCTCAAAAAAGCGTTTCGTGGCTCAAAGCATATCAAAATAAAGTGAAACCTATTCGGCCAGACACTTGTCGCGCTACGGCTTAATTGAACAGGTGTGGTGCGGGGTGATTTAGAACAAGATTTTGGCGGGCGGGCGATGATTGCAGGTATAGGCGTATCGAATCAGCGATTTTATTCGTAACTATTATATTTTGTACGCGAAAATACGGCTCAAGTATCGCAAGCGTCGCACCAGTCGGGAACAACACAGGCAATATCTGGCTTACAATTCGCTCATCATCAAAGAGTTTGCGGAATATACGAAGCGGTAGGTCTTTTATTTCTTCGGCGGATTCTTCGGGGTTACTATCAAAATTGACGTTTGGTAGGTCTGGTATGTCCTGGCGCCATTTTTGTAGATTATTCATGATATCAGGCCAGATATGAGACAGGCCAAGCTGATTAAACATGTCTTGTCCGTATGAAACCGACAAGTGCACGCCCCACGATTCTTGCAGTTTTTGTAGCTCCGGCTGATAAAAGTTTCGGTTTTTGACAAGGCTTGGGTCAATGAAATAGAAAAATCCCCACGTTACCTTGTCGCCATAAATATCAACAAGTGTCTCAAGCTTCTTTTCAAAATTGCTAATCTGCCCACGTTTTTTGGTTGAATCATGGTCGTCGCGTACCTTTTGCTCAATGAATAGAACCTTGTCATCTTTGATAAGTAGTTGGTCAATATCAAGCGCGTCACCTTCCTTCGATGTAATCTTTTGCGGCAACGGCTGCCAGCCCTCGTTGATAAAGTAGTGCTTGATTGCCACCTCGAACGCGTCGCCAAAACGGATTTCATTTGACTGCAACATGTTTTGTAGCAATTTTGCCTCTGGCTTGGTCGGACGGAATAGCCCCACGTATCTATCGGGGTACTCGGCGACTTTCTTGAGCAAATCGGGCTTTGACTTTGCAAATATCTTTTCATTAAAGACATCTTTGAATGCTTCGTACTCAAGCATGATTTTGCTCCAGATACTTTTGACGAATGTCATCAATTAGCACGCCGTCAATATGCCAGAATGTCCAGCCGTTGCATGAGGGTTGGTCTTGTAAAACTGCGCCAACTTTATGGATAGAGCCTTCAATATCGCCGCTTTTCAATGAACCGTTGGCCATAACGATTGCCGAATACTCACCGTCTTTGCTAGTCAGTGTTGAGCCAGCTTCAATAAGCCCAATATCAACCAGCAAGCCAAAGGCGATGCGCGGTGCTTTTGCCTCTAACTTGCTTGATACCAACGTTTCATCAAGCGGTGTTGTTTTGTCGAGTCGTTGCTTCGCAACTTCAACATAAGTATCGTCACGCTCAATACCGATATATTGCCGTCCTAGTTCTTTTGCGGCAACTGCGGTTGTGCCGCTACCGAGGAATGGGTCAAGCACGATATCGCCAGGCTTTGATGTTGCATTGATAATTCGACGGAGTAAAGCAAGTGGCTTTTGCGTCGAGTGTGCTTTTTCGCCATTAATTTTTACGCGTTCTTGTCCGCTACATATCGGAATAAGCCAATCACTACGCATTTGCTTGTCTTCGTTATGCGTTTTCATGGTTTTGTAGTTAAAAGTCGGCTTTGACCTTTCGGACTTACCCGCCCAGATGAGTGTTTCGTGCGAGTTGTTAAAGCGCGTACCCTTGAAGTTCGGCATAGGGTTTGTTTTGACCCAAAGAATGTCGTTAAAAATCCAGTAGTCGAGGTCTTGAACGATTTTTCCAACACGGAAAATATTGTGGTAACTGCCAATAACCCAAATCGTGCCATTGTCTTTGAGCACACGCCGACACTCCGTCAGCCATTTGGTTGTAAAATCGTCGTAAGTTGCAAAACTGTCGTATTTGTCCCAGTCGTCGTTGACCGCAGATACTTTTGTGTTATTTGGCCGCCACAGGTCACCTTTGAGTTGTAGGTTGTAGGGCGGGTCAGCAAAAACTAAATCGACAGATTTATCTGGCAAAGTTTTTAGCATTTCGATACAGTCGCCTTGAAGAACGACATTTGTTTCTAGTAATTTCTTACTCATGGACGCCTTTGAGTTAGTTATTATTTTTGAGTATTGTCCGCAATAAAAAACGGACACCTACTCTAGGCGTCCAACCAACAATTGGGATTCAAACCAAATGCTTTTTCGAGCAAGTGCCCGTTTTTCTGGTTTGAATACCAAAAGTATTAGGTAATCCCTAAAATATTACGTTGTTGGTTGGACTTTTTTATTATATCACTTTTCATGCGCCACAAGGTGAATATACAAAAAATAAATATCTCAAAAGAATTAAATAAATTTATTTATAGATTTGAAATTAGAACAATTTAAGTACATCTCAACAAAAATGCTCCACAATCTTATTGCCGGCGATACCAAATCCAGTTAGCGTGTAAGTACTCGACATAATGGATTGCCTGTGCGGCGGCGACTGCATCCAGGCGTTAAAGGCCACGCGGCTAGTATACAAATCTGGCGGCGAAGTTTGCACCAGATTCTCGGCTGGCGCGTTGCAGACAGCCCTCGCTTTAAGCAATCCGTGCGGAATAGTTGTGCCTGGTTTATAATGGCTAAAATAATTATTCTCTTTCATGTCATTCGCCATCCACTGTGCTGTTCGATTAAGCGGCTCGTACATTTTTAATGGCTTCAGATTTTCTTTACTACGAGCATAATTAATCAATTCAAGAATCTCCAAAGCATCTGGCGGACCTATGTCATACTTTTTATCTTGGTCTGCTGGTTGCGGCTGCGGATTCGGAGTTGGATTTGGCTGCGGATTCGGCGCAGGCTGCTGCGAATTACCGAGCTGCTGAGGCTGCGGAGCTGGCCGTTGGTTGTTTTTCGACGGCGTGGCTGGGCTCGCCGGTGGTTGCGGGACTGGATTATGCTTCGGATGCACAGGGTCAATTCTCTGCTCTTTTTGATTTGGCTGCGGTTTTTCAGGTTTCTTCTCTTGCTGATTCGGCGTAGTTTGTTTAGAATTAGAGCTTGTGCTAGATTTACTGCCGTCAGAGTTATTGTTAGAATCGGGATTATCAGAGCCAGAATTAGAATTGGTAGTTGTCTTTTGCTGCTGATTAATGCTACCCGCATCTTTCGACGCAGCACGCACAGCAATATATAAGCCTATTCCTACCCCCGCTAGTATTAAAATAACTAGTATAATTACAAGTTTTTGTTTTTTCATACTTTGATTGTAGCAAGGAAACTGGTTATGTCAATCCGGAGGTGGCAGCCTGCGAAAATAGCCAAAGCATAGTGTATAATATAGTCAGCGCGGGTATCGTATAACGGCTATTATGTATGCTTCCCAAGCATGAGACGAGGGTTCGACTCCCTCTACCCGCACCAATTCAAATTATTGTCATAGACCTTCAAAATAACGCTGTCACGCATTATAATTAGAATATGAAGAAAGCTGTCATGAAGAGGCTGCTTCCGCTGTATGTTGGCAAGTTCTTCTTAAGCTTTGTACTTTGGTATTCAATTGAGAAATTATTCATAAGAAGTATCGGCATTGACAATTTTGGAATTAGTTTGATCGCGATTGTTCTGCTGATATCGTCTATTCTGACCGAAATTCCATCAGGAATTATCGCGGATCGCTGGAGCCGCAAGGGTTCAATGGTGCTGGCTGGGCTATTCTTAGGGATTAGCAGCCTGATGGCCGGTGCCAGCGACAACATCTTTATGTACGCTGCCGCTGTGACGATTTGGGGTCTTCACGATGCTTTTTCGAGCGGGACTGGCGCAGCTATGATTTATGATACGCTGCTCGAGGAGCAAGGGCACGCCAGGAATTTTAATCGAGCACTAGGACTATACGAAACTTTAGGCGGGATAGCGTTGATTATTAGTAACTTTTTGGGCGGCTGGATTGGCGAACATTCGCTGCTGCTGGCATTTAATTTAACAATTGTTCCAATTGTAATATCTATGGTTTGCCATTTAATTTATAAAGATGCAAAAATTAGCCGCGAGGTGGCTGATGAAAAACTTATCAAACATACTAAAAATACATTCAAATGCGTTTTCAAAAGTAAAAGCCTACTCTGGCTGATGACTGCGATTATGATAGTCTTTTGTATCCAAAAGATGAATCGCGAAGCTTATCAGCTGTGGTATATTGCGCTGTCGGCTCCAGCGATAGTATTTGGCATCGCTGGATCGTTCATAGAAGGCTTGGGCGGACTGGGCGGCTCGTTGGTCAAGTACCTCAGCTCAAGGCGAATAAATATAGTTCTGTCGATTTTACTAGGCTTGGCATCGCTCGCACTTTCGGTGGGTAGTAATTTATGGATAACTATCGCCGCGCAGGTTTTAATAGCGGTAGTCTCGGGGGCGCTGTTATTCCATTTTACTGCACAGATACAACACCAGCTGCCGTCGCGGTACCGCACAGGTTCCGGCTCGGTGATAAACGCCGTGGGACGAATTGTCCTCATGCCGCTAACGTTTGTGTTTGGAGTTTTGTCAAACCAAAGCGTTTTCATCGCTGGTTGGATGCTGGTGGTTTTATCAGGACTAGCTGTTTTCGTGCAACTAAAGCTTGATGAGCAAACTTCACCGTAGTAGCGTACTTCCCATCCCCGCCCATCTGTGCTACAATTAATCACCAAAGGAAGGTCTGCGGTAACATCAGACCATATTTTTATGAAGGACGCTAGCAAGATTCGAAATATTGCCATTATTGCCCACGTCGATCACGGCAAGACGACCATGGTTGATGGGCTGCTCAAACAGTCGCGTACATTTCGCGACAACCAGGCCGAGATGAGCCAGGAACTAATTATGGATTCGGGCGATCAAGAGCACGAACGCGGTATCACCATCACCGCCAAACAGACCTCGATTTTTTACGGTGATTATAAGATCAACATCATCGACACGCCGGGACACGCCGATTTTTCAGGCGAAGTCGAACGGACACTGCAGATGGCAGACGGTGTACTGCTAATCGTCGATGCCCAGGAAGGGCCGATGCCGCAAACTAAGTTTGTATTGAGCAAGGCGCTGGAACTGGGCTTACAACCAGTGGTAGTGATTAATAAAATCGATAAGCCAGCCAGACGAATCGCCGAGGTTGAAGATGAACTGAGCGATCTATTTTTGGAGCTAGCGACCGACGATGCTCAACTGCAATATCCGATTTATTATGCCGTTGGGCGCGATGGCAAGGCGTGGCGGGAGATCCCTGCTGACCCGAGTGAAGACGCCGATCTCACACCAATTTTTGAAGCAATTATCAATGACATCCCGGCGCCGAGCGTCACGGCTGACGGCGGGTTTCAGATGCTAGTGACTAGCCTGCAGTACGACACCTTCCAGGGTAAATACGCCATTGGGCGAATCGCTCGCGGATCGGTTAAGCGCGGCCTGGTGGTTAGCTTAATGAAACAGGGCGAAGTATCAGGCTCAGCGCGAATTGAGAAAGTTTTTGGTTACCGCGGGCTGAACCGCGAAGAGCTTGACGAGGCATTTGCCGGCGACATTGTGGCGCTGGTTGGCGTGAGCGAGGCACACATTGGCGATACGATTGCTGACAAGGAACAGCCTGAAGCCCTGCCGGCGATCGCTATTGAAGCGCCGACATTGAGCATGTATCTGGGCCCGAACACCAGCCCGATGAAAGGGCGCGAGGGCGAGTTTACCACCTCGCGGCAAATTGGCGACCGATTGCGGCGAGAAATGGAAACCAACGTGGCACTGCGCGTCGAAGAAAACGGCATCGGCTTTACAGTGTCTGGCCGCGGCGAGCTGCACCTGAGCGTCTTGATCGAGACCATGCGGCGCGAAGGCTTTGAGTTTGAAGTCGGCCGCCCGCAAGTGGTCACCATCACCGAGGACGGCGTCGAAAAAGAGCCAATTGAAGAACTGCAAATCGAAATTAGCAGCAAATTCATCGGCGCAATCAGCCAAGAATTAGGTGCACGCCACGCCGAGATGAAATCGCAAGAAACCACCGCTAGCGGTGCTACCCGCATGACCTATGTGTTGCCGACGAGAGCGTTGATTGGTCTGCGAAACGTGCTGTTGACCGCCACCAAAGGCACGGTGATTATGAATTCCCTGCCGCATGGCTATCAACCGCTGGGCGGCAAATTGCCAAAAACCCGCGGCGGCGTGCTGATTGCTTTCGAAGCCGGTACGACGACGCCGTATGCGCTACAGGCGGCTGAGGCGCGCGGCGAACTCTTGGTCGGGCCGGGTACGGAAGTGTACGCTGGCATGATCGTCGGTATTTACAACCGCCAAGAAGACATTGAAATCAACGTCTGTAAAGCTAAGCACCTGACCAACATGCGTTCCAAATCGTCCGACGGCACAGTACAGCTGACGCCATTTACGCAGTTTAGCTTAGAGCAATGCATCGACTTTATCGAAGACGACGAACTGTTGGAAGTAACGCCGAAGTCTTTGCGCCTGCGCAAACGCTACCTCGACGCTAATGAGCGAAAGCGCGCCAACAAAAAGTAGAATTTTAGTTTAATATATGATTAAGAGGGGGTAATTATGACAAAAAAATGGCGCGACGTTAACGGATTTTATCAAATCTATCCGCGATCGTTTAAGGATTCTAATGGCGATGGCGTCGGCGATTTGCGCGGCGTAATCGATAAGCTCGATTATATTAAGGGCGGCGACAATTCGCTTGGCATTGATGCAATTTGGTTTTCGCCATTTTATCCGTCGCCGCAAGCTGATATGGGCTACGATGTGGCAGACTATTGTGATATTGATCCGATTTTCGGCTCGCTTGATGACTTCAAAGAATTGGTCGAGAAAGCGCACGCTCGCGATATTAAAGTAATGGTCGATTTCGTGCCTAATCATACCAGCGACCAGCATCCGTGGTTTGTTGAATCGCAAAGCTCCAAGGACAACGATAAGAATGATTTTTATGTTTGGCGCGACGCTAAGCCTGATGGTTCAGAACCGAACAATTGGCTGAGTATTTTTGGCGGGTCAGCGTGGCAGTGGCACGAAGGGCGCCAGCAATATTACTTACACACATTCCTGAAAGAACAGCCAGATCTCAACTGGGATAACCCTGAGGTGCGCCGCGAAATGCAAGACGTACTGCGTTTTTGGCTAGATCTCGGTGTTGATGGCTTTCGAGCGGACGCGGTACGCTGGATCAGCAAAGACCCAGAACTACGCGACGACCCAGTCGCCGAGCATTATCACGATAAGAAACCGCCGACACAATTCGATGATTTGCAGCATAAGTACAGCCGCTTCTGGGATAACCTTTTCCCGTATCTGCGGGAACTAACAGATATAGTCGCCTCATATCCGAATCGCATCATGGTTTTTGAAGATTATCCGGATGAAAACTATAGCACTAGCGAACAATACTTGGGTTTTTATGGTGTCAATCCAAAAGTATCAATGCCATTCAATTTTGAAGGATTACACGCCAAATTTAATGCCGAGTCGATGAGCACAATCGTCAACGAATTCCAAGGCATGATCAACACCGACGTGCACACACCCGTCTATTGTTTTAGTAATCACGACCAATCGCGCATCGTTACGCGCTTTGGCGGCGAAAAGCAAGCTCGCTTGATTGCGTTGATGCAACTGACACTACCAGGGTTACCAGTAATATATTACGGCGACGAGATTGGCATGAGCAATGGGCCAGTTCGCTTTGAAGAGATTCAAGATAAGTCGGTCTTTAGCCACGGCAATGACGAATCTGTCGGGCGCGACCCAGAACGCACGCCGATGCAATGGACGGCTGGCCAAAATGCTGGATTCAGTACCGCTAAACCATGGCTGCCAGTAAATCCTGCTTGCCAGAACGTCAATGTAGAATCAGAGCAGAACGAACCAGACTCATTTTTGGCGCTATACCGCCGCTTATTGACCTTGCGCAGCCGCTACGAAATCTTGCGCACTGGCGAATACGAGCCGCTCAGCGATACAGACAATGACATATTTGCTTACGCGCGATGGATTGGCCGAGAGCAGCATGTCTTTGTCGCATTAAATTTCGGCAACACCAAACACCGTGTTACGCTACCACATACCGGCAGTATCTTATGCGCCACACACCCAACTGACTACCCCGAGGTTGCCGATGACGGCTCGGTAGAACTACGCCCGTACGAAGGCGTATTAATCGGATGCAGCGAACACCGGCTATCAATTGAATAAAAAAACTGGCCGCTCTAGAAAAGGAGCGGCCTATTCGTATAGAGAAACTCTTGGTATTTTAATTAACCAGAGTCTCTTTCACGCGCCTAGAAACAAAGAAGTATAAACAAAGCAATCCCATAGAAATCCCGCTAGCAATGATAGTGCTAATCATACTAATAATCGAGTCAGTGTTCGGAGGTCTTTTGACCACGCTATCAACTACCGCAGAACTTGCTGAATAAAAGAACGAGACTACGAGCGCCGCAACCGTCAGCCACTTGCCAAGCTTCTTTTGCAGATTAATAAGCACCACCGCGACAGTAGTCAGTACAGCAATGATTGGCATGAATATCACCGAAACGACAGCCGACGGATCGCCTAGGTTTAACAACGAGGTAAAAAACAAACCAACCGAACAAACGCCATCAATCGCTAGACACACCATGAAAAATGCGAGCCACCCCTTAACGCCTTTGAGCGACTGCGCCATAACAACATACTGGACTGGCGCCGCTTGCGGCTGCGCGAAATACTGCTGGTTGACCGGCTGCTGTTCATAAGGGGCATTCTGCTCAGCTGGCGCTGGCCCGTACTGCGGATCGGCAGCACCTGGCTGCTGAATACTCGGTTGCGGTTGTTGTGATGATTGTCGTGCCATTTGTGTTATTCTCCTTTACTTTTATTATAATCGTATGGATACTGGACATTATTTTGCGGATATTGCTGCGATACAGGCGGATAAGGCGTTTGGCCTTGCTGCTGGGGATACTGCTCTGGCTGCTGCGACGGATATTGAGCTGGTTGCTGTGAGTATTGAACTGGTTGCTGCTGCAGCGAATACTGATACTGCAGTGGTTGATTAGGATATTGCGGCGAAACTACATATTGGCCGTTTAGAGGAGTATTCGCATAATACGCTGGCTTTTCATTCTGGTATTTAAAAACATTAACGCACCAAGCAATTCCCAATATCATCACGCCGAAAGGTATAGGCAAAAAGAACGCCGCATCGCCAAAACCTACCACAGAATAAAAGTTTAAATAAATCCAAAAAACAACAAAAGATACGACCGATATAGAAAGCGTACAGGCAGCTGCGATTTTGGCTACTAGTTTGTTTTTACTCGGCAAGTAAGCTATCCACAAAATTATAGACGATATCACCGACAGCGCCAGAATAATCGGCATGACTATTTTCACAACTTGAATCAAATAATAGTTTGCTTCGCTCGAAAAGTCTTTCATCGAACCATTCATGCTGAATAAACCAATCGGAAGACCTATCGTCAAGAATAAACTGATCGCGTAAACAATCGACAATCCGATAACGTTGCTTTTTCTTGAATAGTCGACATAAACGTATTGATATTGAGTCTGATTCTGGTAAGCTTGTGGCGAAGTGGCTGACGTCGGTTGATTCTGCTGTTCGGGTTGCGCTTGCGCCTGTTCAATTTGCGGCATTGGCTGCTGGACTTGCTCTACCTGCGGCGGTTGAATTTGTCCGCCTGAGACTGGTTGAGTAACACTTTGCGGCGACTGAATCTGCTCGCGTTGGCTTGCCTGAGCGCCATCTTGCTGCTGGTTAGATTTGCGCTGCTCGGATTTCTTTGCGCTCTTGCTGCTCATACGTTTAATGTACCATACTATTGAGGCAAAGGCGATATTTTCATTCGCTTTTCAGTAAAATTCCTAACGTGCTAGAATAAACCTATGTTCACAGAGCGCGCTAAAAATCCGTTGTCGCTTTGTCTATTGCTGTATTTTACATGTTTCGCTGTGCGAATGTGGGAATTTTTAGCTTTGCGTACCGATCAATCAGCACTCAGTGAGAATATAGTGCATAAGGTTTTCGGCATAGTGATAATTTTCGTTTGCCTGAAATATTTGCACGCTCATTGGCGCGACATTGGCTTTACACGCAAAAATTGGCTGAAAAATATCGGTTTGGGACTTGCCTTGGGGCTTTGCTTTTATACAGTTACGCTGCTGATCGAATTCGGATTTCTGTATTTTTCCGGCGCTAAACCTAACATTTTAATGAAGGCTGGCGGATTTTCGCTCGCTAGCACCGAACAATTCGTCGGCGTGGGAATTGGGTCAATTATTATGTTTAATATATTCAATGTCTGGATGGAAGAAGGCCTGTTTCGCGGATTGTTCGAGAAATTACTGCGCCAAAAATATAAATTTGCGGCAACGATTTTCATAAGCGCCCTACTGTTCGGACTTTGGCATGTAGCAATGCCGATTAGATCGTTCCTTGACGGTGAGTTTTCGCTGGTTCAGACAGCAATTTTTAGCGTTGGTTATGTTTTGTTCGCTTTCATGTTTGGATTAAAAATGAGCTGGCTATATAAAATGACAGGAAGTTTGTGGCTTGGCGCAGCAGATCACTTTTTTAATAATGCGATAATTAATATTGTGCATGTCGTCTCAAACCAAGGAAATGATAGTTTGCAAATTGCGCGAATATTCTTAGCGCAAACTTTGTCGTTTGTTTTTGTGTGGATTTTATGGCGAAGATTCAATAAAAAGCCTATCAGCGGTTAGAAGATTCTTCCCTGACTTCTT
>CAUTSQ010000015.1:0-17176 GCA_963541395.1 uncultured Candidatus Saccharibacteria bacterium
AATTACAAGTCTGTCTGACTGAAAATCGCGAACATAATTATCGGCCGCTGAGCCGTTTCCCGTCAATCAGTCAAGATATATCGCTGCGCTCAAGCGTGGAAATTTCGCATGATGAGTTGCTGCGAGCGGTTCGGCAATGCTTGGACGGGCCAGAAAATCTACATTGCCAGATACAGACGCTTGGTATATATCAGCCAAAAGACGACGCGGCTATCAAGACTACCACTTTCCGGCTAACGTTTACCAGTTATCAGCAAACCCTGACTGACGCTGAAGTCAAACCGATTATGGATAATATTGCGACAGCAGCGCTTACTAAACTTGACGCCGAGCGAGTGTAATTTTATTTTAGTTGTTTTTGACTAGAACGCAGCGGGCGTTCTGGCAGGTTGTTGCGCAACGTCACCAGACTGCGCCGTGTTGGACGGCCGATAAGTACGCCAAACGAGGCACCAGCAGCAATGGCTACCGCAATCAGTATAGCTCGCATCAATAACAGAGTACCGTCTACAGCGGCCGGATTAGCGACTAGTGCCATTAGTCCGTTATATAAGGTTAGTCCGGGAACCAGCGGCACGATACCGGCATCGATGATCGCTTGGCTAGGAATTCTGGTTAAGCGTGAAACAACAGTAGCTGTAAAGCCAACAGTAAATCCAGCGACAGCGTTAGCAGGGATAATTATTAAGCCTAATTCCGATACGGCCAACAGCATATAGTAGCCTAATAATCCGCTGGCACCGGTGATTAACAGTCCAACTGGCCGCGAATTATTACTTAATGCGAATGATGCTGAGATGATCACGGCGCCGATATACTGATAAGTCGTGTTTGTAAAGGATAAGCTGTCGGGAGTTGCGACGAACGCTAAGCCAAACTGCCTGGCGGCATATAAGCCCATGCTTACGCCCAGTACAATACCAAGCGTCAACATCACCACCTTTAATAGCCGAGCGCTAGCTGTGACGTAATATTCATCAATTGCGTCCTGAAAGGCGCCAACAATCATCATGCCAGCTACTAGCAAGACGATACCGCCAACGGTTAATATCGTCGGATCAATCAAAGCAAAAAATTCCCAATATTTATGATTAACTAGCCACAATATACCAGTAGAGACTAACGTGACTGATAACGCGGCAATAATCTGAATGAAAAATGGCGGCAGCGCAGCGCGCCCTAGTAGCTTTATCAGAAGAGTAATTAAAAAACCTATGATAAAGGCAGCCAGGATAATCGGTATAGACGTCGTGTAGAGCGCAACCGAGCCGGCACTCAGGCCGCCGCCAGCAATATAACTGATAATGCCAGGATAGCGCTTATTGTTGGCAATGATGGCATCGAGTTCATTTTCGGCATCATCTAGAGTGACTTTATGGTTGGCAATTTGGCTGGCTAGGTTTTGTAATTTGCGCATTAGCCGGTAATCGGTAGCGCGCGGCGAGATAGTGCGGATCAGTGTCAACGGTTCGCGATCGATGCCGCGGTCTTGCGAGAGCGTAATTTGATTAAAGCTGACATCGATATGTACTTTTCGCTTGCAATATGTGTCGGTTACCCCGAGCGCCATATGCACGACGCTATTCGCTGGCGTGCCCATTGATAACAAATGGTCTGACATGTTCATAACCAGCCGCAAGGCTCGCATATTCGGCGTCAGTGTCTCGTCGATTTTCTCGATATCAACTTGATCAGCATCGTCGGTTGCTGCCAAGATGTTTGTTAGCGAGTGGCGCATGAAGCGAATCAGCGGATTCATATCTTGATTATGGCAAAAAACCTATTAGTATTCTAGAGGCATATGATGTCATTTTCACAACTCCTTCAGCGGGTCATGGCCGCGGTTGCTGGTGCGCTGAATGCTATCGAAATTAATCCGCTTTTGCTATACTGATTTAATATGGGTAGACAGGGGTTATCGCGCGATCAAGTAGTTATTCAACGCCAGAAATATGGTGAGAATCGATTGCCTGACCGCGAAAATAAAAGCATTGTTAGGCTGATCTTAGCGATTATTACCGAACCAATGATTTTCTTATTGCTGGCAGTGGTAGTGGTCTACTTTTTCTTGGGCGATTGGCATGAAACGGTGGTCCTGGCACTGTCGGTGATTGGCGTAGTGGCTCTAGAATTGTATCAAGATTCTAAAACTGAGCGAGCGTTAGAGGCATTGCGGTCGTTATCTGCGCCGCAATGCCAGGTGGTGCGCGCTGGCGAATATGTTACCATTCCTAGCGTAGAAGTGGTAGTTGGCGACATTTTGGTTGTCGGCGAAGGTAGCCGAGTGGCTGCTGATGGTAAGCTCATTGAATCGTCAAACGTCGCTGCTAACGAAAGTATTTTGACTGGCGAATCGCTGCCAGTCGAGAAGACTGCTGGGGGCCAAGTCTTCTCTGGTACGGTAATAACATCTGGACACGGACTCGTCGAAGTAACCGCTGTCGGCGAGCAGACCGAAATGGGGCGCATCGGCCTGTCGCTGCACGAAATTAAGCCAGAAAAGACATTATTGCAAAAGGAAGTTGGCCGAGTCGTGCGCTATATAGCGGTGGCGGCAGTGCTCTTGGCAATGTTATTGACGTTGCTGTTTTGGTTGTTACGCGGCGACTTTTTGCATGGATTTTTGGCGGGACTGACGTTGTCGATTGCGATTTTACCCGAGGAGTTTCCTGTGGTCTTGTCGGTATTTATGGCGCTGGGAGCTTGGCGCTTGGCTAAGAACAACGTGCTAGCACGCAAGAATCAGACTATCGAGACGCTTGGTGGCGCAACGGTGCTTTGCACGGACAAAACCGGGACTCTAACCGAGAATCGTATGGCGATAACTCAGGTGATCGCGGCTAGCGGTGAAGAACCTAACGACACTCGGCGCAACGAGATTATTACCTATGGTATTCTCGCGTCACAAAAGAATCCATCCGATCCGATGGAAGAGGCGTTCTTGGCAGCAACCGATGATCTGCCAGCTATTTATAACGGCATGGATATCATCAAAGAGTATCCGCTAGACGACCATTCGTTTTCGGTAGCGCAAATTTGGGGGCGCAGTGGTAAGCCTGAGATTATAGCGCTGAAAGGAGCTCCGGAGGAGGTTTTTCGACTATGCCGCTTGCCCAGTGGGCAGCAAAGACGTCTGCAAGAGATTGCTGATGATGCAGCCGATGACGGTTTGCGCGTATTAGCAATTGCTAAGGCGGTGGCGGAAAACATCGAACCTTCTCGCGCTGGCTATCAATACGAGCTGCTAGGTTTGGTGGGGTTGTCTGACCCGATTCGTACCGAGGCTAAGGATGCTGTCGCCTTGGCACACCGAGCTGGCATCAAAGTGATTATGCTAACTGGCGACCATACCGAAACAGCGCGGCGTATCGGCCGCGAGATTGGTTTGAATACTGAACGAGTGATAACCGGTCAAGAATTTTTGTCGATGAGTGAAAAACAGCAGCGCGAGCTTGTTAAAACTACAGAAATCTACAGCCGCGTCGCGCCAAATGTCAAGCTGGCGATTATTTCCGCTCTTAAGCAAAACGGCGAAGTGGTAGCGATGACTGGCGATGGAGTTAACGACGGTCCGGCTCTCAAGAGTGCGCATATCGGTATCGCCATGGGCCAGCGCGGTACCGACGTTGCGCGCGAAGCGTCATCGATCGTGTTGCTGGATGATAACTTCGCCTCAATTGTTCAAGGCGTGCGTATCGGCCGAAGGATTTTTGCTAACTTGCAAAAAGCGGTGATGTATATCATGATTGTGCATATACCGACTGCCGCGTTGTCGATTGTGCCGGTATTGCTTGGTTGGGAATTGATTTTACTGCCAATTCACATCGTATTTTTTGAATTTATTATTGATCCTGCTTGTACGCTAGTGTTTGAGGGCGAGCCAGAGGATGAAGACGCGATGCGCCGGCCGCCGCGGCGGATTTCGCAGCCATTATTTAGTCGAGCGGTAGTGCTAGAAAGTTTAGCAATTGGCGGATTGCTGGCGCTGATGGCCGTTTTAATTCATGGCGGGATGCTGGGTGGCGGTGCTTCTAGCGATCAAGCGCGAGCGGTAACTTACTTGACGATAATTCTCGCTAATATTGGTATGATTTTGGCGCTATCCGGCCGCAAAATCATTCGCTTGGCTGTTAAACAGCGTGGCAAGAACGCCTTGGCTATTGTGGTGGTCACGGCTTCTGTCGCCTTGGCGGCGGTCTATAGTCTGCCATTTCTGCGCAATTTATTCAAAATCGCACCGTTGTCGCCAGCTGAATTCGGCTTAGCGGCAACTGCGGCGATTTTTGCGTCGCTGCTGGCGGCAATTGTGCGTAAACTATGGCAATAATCGAGATTTTATGCTATAATGAAAGGATAAACTAGAGAGGGGAAATAATGGCAACGTCAAAGAAGCAACGTGCTGGCATTTTGATTATTGTGGTCGCGACCGTTCTAGGTACGCTAGGATCATTCGCGGTGATGATTTTATCAATGCAGTCAAACAAGCAAGCTCAGGCGGACTACCAAAAAGTTCTAAGCGAGTATAAAAAAGAGCAAACTGCTTACGAGCAAAAAAAACAAGCGCAAGCCGACGAACTATCAGCTAAATATTACGAGACGTTCAAGCAATATTCTGGCCAAGTTGCAAAGTTCGAAATCGATAGCGTCAAATCGCTAGTAACCGAAGATCTAACAGAGGGCGATGGCGCATTGGTAGACGATAAAACTAATTTTGCGGCTTATTATATTGGCTGGGATGCAAATGGTGATATCTTTGATCAGAGCATTGATAATAATAAGCTGAAAACGCCGTTGCCAGTAAGCGGGTTGAGCACGGCTGGTATAATTAACGGCTGGAAAGAAGGCTTGAAAGGAATGAGGATCGGCGGCGTGCGGCTATTGTCTATTCCGGCGGACAAAGCGTACGGCGAGGCCGGCAGTAAAGACTCTAACGGCAAGCAAATTATTGCGCCGAATATGCCATTGAAATTTGTCGTTATGGCGATTCCAGCGCCAGAAACTATTAACCAGCCAGATATGACGAAATTAATGAATGCATATCAGCAAGCTCAGCAAGCGCAGTAAGACGAGGAGGAAATCTGCATGGAAGATATAAAACCTGTGGTGATGATTGGCGCTGGCCCGAGTGCACTAGCGGCAGCGATTTATACTACGCGCGAGGGTATTGACACTACTCTTTACGAGAAGGGCGTTGTTGGCGGTCTAGCGGCAATTACCGATAAAATCGACAACTATCCTGGTTTTCCCGATGGCGTTCCAGGTATGGAATTGGCGGATAATTTGCGCAAGCAAGCTGAACGCTTTGGCGCCAAGATTGATTACGGCGACGTTTCGGCGCTGCGTCATCAGGATGGCGTTAATATTTTGACAGTTGACGGTCAAGAGGTTAAAGCTCGCGCTGTACTGATTGCTACAGGCAGCGGTTATAAGAAACTTGGCATTCCTGGCGAGGCAGAATTTTATGGCCGCGGTGTGCATTATTGTGCGACCTGCGATGGTGCTTTTTATAAAGGTAAAAGGTTAGTCGTTGTTGGTGGCGGCAATTCTGGCGTCCAGGAAGCGATGTTTTTGACGCGATTTGCCGAGCATATCGATTTGCTGGTGCGAAGTACTATCAAAGCTAGTAAGACTTTGCAAGACGATTTGCAGAAATATATTGATAATGGCAAAATTACTGTACATTTGCAGACAGCAGCGCAAGAAATCGTCGGCGAGGACGGCGCGGTGGCGGCGGTGCGGGCGCTCGAAGACGGCGCAGAAACGACTTTCGAGGCTGACGGCGTGTTCGTTTTCATCGGCTTGAAGCCGAATACGCAGTTTTTGGTGGATAGCGGCGTTGAGTTTGACGAATATGGTTTTGTCCAGACTGACGACCATTTAGCGACAGCTTTGCCGGGCGTATTTGCCAGCGGCGATGTCCGTAGCGGTGCCACCATGCAGGTAGCTAGCGCTGTCGGCGAGGGAGCAACGGCGGCGCTGAGTATCCGAGAATATTTAGAGGGTGTGAAGACGAAATAGTTTCGACACTGGACGCCAGTGCTATTCGACGTATTTCTTGCGGAAAGCTTCGAGTTGTTTAATGATGGCTGGGTCGCTGGTCTCGAGAGCGATTTCGCGCGTACCCATGATGCCAGAGCCGCGCATGAAATTGTGCGACCCTGATAATGCTATTTTCGAGCCACCAGACATCGTGAAAACAATGAATTTGGCGTGCAGATATTGCGGATGCTGATATAGGGTTTGCTGCCGGCTGGTTAAGGTGCCGAGTTTGATGAGAAGTTTATTGATCGGCGAGGCGGTACGCCAATTATTGAAATACAATTTGGCATTTTTGCGCTTGAGAATGCGGTTGAGTTTGCCAGTCGGGCAGTACTGCGATACTAGTACGATGTTCTCAGCTTGTTCGGCTAGGTCGCAGGCGCGCTTGTAAATGAGAGAATTAGTTGGCAAACCTTGGTCAACCAGGACAGTCGAGTGTTCGTCGAGACCAAACATTGAATTGCGAATCGAACCGCCGCGCTTGTCGGCGCGAGCGATAAGGTATTGCTCGTTAGATAGCTTATCAGCTAACACTTTATTATCAAATCGGAACATGTAATCGACATTAGCTAGGCTCTCGTGGTCCATATTGACGCCGCCGCAAGCGTAGACTATGTCGTCAACAATCGACCACTTGCTATGAGTGCGGCCAGTCATTAGCATATTGGCCTTTTGACCGAGCCAGCGAAAAGCCACGCCTGCTTTTTTTAGCCGCCGTTCTAATTTCATGGCGTGAACGGCGCGCGATGGCTGGCGGCGCGGCGAACGCAGAATGAATTCCTTCGGTTCGAGATAAGTGAATGAATCAGCGCAAACCGAGGCTGGTACGCCGCGTTCAGCCGCCGCGCGCTCGACGGCAGCGATTACGGCTTCGGTGTGCTTATCATCGGCGCGAAAGGTGGTCGCTACCATATTGACGCGCTGCTTGGCGTTATCAATTTTAACTGCTAAATCCGACATATAGTCTTCTGCTGTCAATAGCGTCGGACTCTTTTTCTTACTCATATCTCTATTAGTATACTCTATAGCGTAAAAAACTGGTACTATATAGGTAGTAACTGTAAGCAAAGGAGCAACATGGCAGATTTTAATAAAGTTCTTGATCCGGGAGATGTCAATGGCGGGCTAGTCAATACTGTGGTAGAAATTCCCGAAGGGTCGCGCCTGAAAGTCGAATGGGATCGTCAGCGGGCGGCCTTTATGCTGGACCGCGTCGAGCCGAAGATTTTTGCTAAGCCGTGCAATTACGGCTTTATTCCGCAGACGCTTGACGAGGATGGCGACGAGTTGGATACGCTGATTATTTGTCCAGAGCCGCTAACGACTGGCGTGTGGTTGGAGGCGCGTATTATTGGCGTGCTGCGCTTCGAAGATGACGGTGAAGTCGACGACAAAGTAGTCGTGGTACCAGCTGATAATCGCGACGATGATCGTATTAACTCGCTCGACGACATTCCGCAGCTGGTTAAGCAGCTTGAACATCATTTCACTCATTACAAAGATCTCAAGAAGCCAGGCAGTACTATCGTCAAGGGCTGGGGCGATGCCGAGGAAGCCAAGGCGATTGTCAAACAATGCATTGACCGCTATAATAAGCAGTAATAAACTTAAACGGAGTAAATTATGGATTATTATGATTATTCAACTTCGACTTATGCGGCTAGCAGCGATGTCGGTGCGGTTGCGGTTGTAATTTGGCTGTTTGTCATCTTAATTGTAATGGCAGTTTCCATACTAATGATTATCGCCATGTGGCGAATCTTCACCAAGGCTGGCAAGCCAGGCTGGGCGTCATTAGTGCCAATATATAACATGGTAGTAATGATGCAGATTGTCGGCCGGCCAGAATGGCAAGTTGTACTGATGTTCTTGCCGTTTGCCCATATATACATTTCGATCGTGTTACCGCTAGATTTAGCAAAATCGTTCGGCAAAACGACTGGTTTTGGTGTTTTGATGATTTTCTTCCCGGCGATCATGAACCCAATTTTGGCGTTTGGTTCAAGCCGCTATGTTGGCCCGGTTATGCGGCAGCAACCAGTCTACGGCCAGCCGCCGCAGCCTGGGTATTACGCACCGCAGCCAGCTTACGGACAACCGCAGCAGCCGGTAGCCTATGCTCAACAACCGCAGCCATACGCTCAACCGCAACAACCAGCTGCAACGGTTGTCCAACCGCAGCAACCGCCGGTAGCTGAAGGCGGACAGCCGCAGCCGCCTCAGCAGCCGCCGCAGGCATAAATAGTAAACTTTTAGTTGCAAAACCTAGCGAAATAGCCAGAATTTGTCTGGCTATTTTCGTTTTGGCCGCTATTTTTTGTTGCGGCGAAACGGTGCTGTGCGCTGCAATAGGCTACCAGCGCGGCCTAGTAGCGAGGTTTTTTTGAGCTGGGCCTTGAGCTTCATGCGGGCGTGTCCAGTGATGACATATTCGTTCCAGCCGGGCTTTGGGCGAGCGCGCTTGTTGGTTAGAATTTCGACGGTATCGCCGTGCTGCAATTTGTAGCTGAATGGTTCCATCTTGCCGTTTATTAGAAATCCGCTTGATTTAGCGGCTAAATCAGAGTGCACGCGGTAGGCAAAATCTAACGGGAAAGCGCCGTCTGGCAGGTCGTAAATATCACCCTTTGGCGAATAAATAAAAATCCGGTCACCGAACAAATCGACCTTCAAATTATCAACATCGAAATCTTTACCCTCGCGAATCATCGATGCTGCCGACTGCAAATGCTTAATCCAGTGTAAATCTGTCGGCAGGCTGGTCATTTTGCCCTTGATATAAGCATCAGTTAGCTTTTGCTCATTATAATGAAAACTGGCCGCCAGCCCGCGTTCAGCGTAATCGTGCATCTCGCGGGTGCGGATCTGGAACTCGACCGCTTGGCCGTTTTTAGTAACCACCGTAGTGTGCAGTGATTGGTAGCCGTTGGGCTTAGGCTTCGATATGTAATCTTTGATTCGCCCAACCATCGGCTCGTACATATTGTGCAGTTCGTTAAGTACCAGATAGCAAGTGTCGATATCGTCAACGATAATTCTCAGCGCGATCAAATCATAAATATCGTCGATATTGGGGACGCGCTTCATCTTCTTGTATAGGCTGTAGGTGCTCTTGACGCGGCCGTCGATTTGGTGCTGGATTTTCTCGTCGCTGAGACGCGAATCGACAGCGCGGCGGACGGCATCTAGCTTGCGTTGAGATTTCTTTAAGCGGCTATCCTTGAGGGCAACAGTTTGGTTATATTCCTCGGGCATTAAGTATTTGAAGCTCAATTCCTCGAGCTGTACACGCAGCCGACCCATATTTAACCGATCGGCTAACGGTGCGAAAACATCCAGTGTCTCGCGAGCGATTTTCTTCTGCTTTTCCGGACTTTTGAATTGCAAAGTTTGCATATTATGCAGGCGGTCGGCCAGCTTGATGATAATCACTCGCACGTCTTGGCCGACAGCGATGAGCAGCTTTGTCAAGTTGTCGGTAGTACTAGGCAAATACGATTCGAGGGTTTTCATACCAGCACGGGCTTGGCTGACCTTGGTGACACCGTCAACCAGAAAAGCAATATCTCGGCCGAATAGCTCGGTGATTTCCTCTAGCGTAGCATCAGTATCCTCGACTGTATCGTGCAGTACGCCAGCAATCACCGAATCAATATCCATGCCCCAGTCGATTAGCATAGCAGCGACTTGCAGCGGGTGAGTGATGTACGGCTCGCCGCTCTTGCGCAGTTGCCCGTCGTGTTTATCGGTAGCATAATGGATTGCTTTTTCTAACAATGCGACCTGCTCTTCACTGTAATGGCTTCTAGCCAGATTAACCAGCTCGACCTCGTTCATAGCCTTATTATAGCAAATTTGCCAAAGCTATTGCGCTTTTGCTAAAATATTAGCAAAGATGGCTTAATCAAGGAGTGGGCATGGTGAAGATAAAGGTAGCGATTAACGGTTTTTGCCGGGTTGGCCGCAGTGTTTTCAAAATTGCGCAGAGCCGTTCAGATATCGAAATAGCGGCTATTCGGACGCATCTGAGCGCCGAGCAGTGCGCTTATCTGCTGAAGCATGACTCGATTTATGGCCATTATGCCAAGGCGATTGGCACTGGCGACGCGTCGCTATATGTTGGCGATCGGATTATTCCTATCATAAGCGACAAGCGGACAACCAAATTGCCGTGGGACGACCTCGGTATTGATGTTTTGATTGATACTGGATGTCAGACTGATGCTGCTGAGCTGCGCCGCCATCGGACGGCTGGTGCTCGGCGCGTGGCGTCGTTGTCGCAGTGCGCTGATTTTGCGACGATTGTCATGGGCGTTAATGACGGATTGGTTAACGTCTCGACGGATATTGTCTGCAGCGGCGATGCGGCGATTAGCTCGGTAGCGCCAGTGATCGCTACGCTTGATCAAACGGTCGGTGTTGAGGCGGCGACGATTACAGCGGCTGGCAGTTATCATTTTGCTGGTTCGCTATTAAAGACTGAGCGTTTGGGTGACAGCGACTTGGTGGCGATGGCGGCTGATTACGGCCAGCGATTGCAGACAGTTTTGCCAAATGTTGCGAGCGCGGTAAGCGGGCTTGCAGTTAGCAGCCGCCAGTACGGTAATGTCGGTCTATCAACGATTTCGCTGCTGCTGCGCGAACCAGTCGCGGCCAAGAAAATAAACGAGATTTTAACGCATGCTGCCCGCGAGCCGCTATATAATGGTATTTTGGCGGTTACCGACAAAGAGCTGGTAGCCGAGGATTTTCGCGGCAATAGCTACAGCTCGACAGTTGATGCAGGGCTAACTGCCGTTGTCGGCGAGCGATTGGCACAAGTGTCGACTTGGTACGATAGTGAATGGGCCAGCGCCAACCGTTTGGTCGAGTTGGCGGCTGAAACTGGACGGTATGCGCGAAATGTATGACATATTCATAATAAAATTGCCGAAAAAGCCAAAAATAAGTATAAAAGTCTTGACATTTTTATCAAAGTGTGGTAGTATCATAGTATGTCCATCCCGTATAGGCAAAATACAGGATCAGCGACATGCTCACTAACAATAAAATCTGTAGTAGATAGTCACAATTTTAAGCTCTCTACGGCATTATTAAGTTTAGTTAATTCAGGCTAAGAGCACGAATAGCGCTGGCGCTAAAACGCTGGTCTAGCCTGGGTGTTTTTGATGCTGCCGTAGAGAGCTTGAAAAGGTCAAGCTCCCAACCGCCCCACATGGGGCAGGAAGGGGCCTAAAATGGCCTACACCATTACCGACGTCGTTAACTGCTCCGCCGCTGCTCGGCAGCGACGGGAGGAGGCCCTGCGGGGCCTCGACCTCCCCGAGGAGGGGGGGTACGTGCGGGGGTGCGTCCCCAGGGAGTACCTCCGCGTCCACGCGGAGGCGGAGGCCGCCCCGGAGGGGGCGGCTCAGGTGGCTCTGTGCCTGTACGGCGAGGCCCGCCGCGCGGGCCTCGCCGTCAGCATCTACGTCGACGAGTATAACTCGCCGACGAGCTACGACATCAGCGTGGGCGGCCTGCCCACGCTGATGGTTGAGGGTCGCGGCGCTGGCTGCAGCGTCATCATCGACGGGGAGACTGGTTTCCCCGTCGATGACATGACCTACAACGAGTGGGCTCAGATCTTCAAGGAGGTGTCTGCCTCCTCGAAGAACTGACTTCTGCTACCCCGGGAACTCTACCGGGTAAAAAATTGAGTGCGGTTCCAAAGAGGAAAACCGCTTAAAAATTCCTCTATAAACTGGTTCGCCCTGCGCCAGACTGATATCTGTATCAGTAAAATGCAGGGTAACAACCCTTGAAAGTTCTGAATTTTTGCAACGATTTGCAGATAGGATTGAGCTCTCAATGGGCTCAAGTACCTTTAGATAGCTAATACTATCCTGGTCGAGCCATTCAAATCTTGTTTGACACGCCGCAAACGCGATGAAGAATGGCTTGACGAAGGGTTGAGCCAACGAGATTCCTGAGGAGGAGTCATGTTCGCTGTCAGCTTCAAGCTGAGAGATGGCGGTAGGCGTCATCGGGAATTCAGCATTTCCGAGTATGACGTTACGGCGTTCGAAACGTGCTATCTGGCTTCGGACGCCAGATTTATCTACTCTAAGTACTGCGCATACGTCGGCTATGACGAGTCGTGTTTGTGCTATGACTCAGTCCTGAGACTCCAGTGGGGAGGTCCGCACCTCTCGCTGCATAAAAAACTAGACGTCTCTCACACTATGAGACTCGCCGAGGAGCTCAGTGGCTTGCGCGTCGCTGAGATCCTCGGCGTCGCTTGGCGTCGAGAGTACGCAGGTAGAGCTGTTTTCAGGCGTTTTTCGCTCGAGATCGTTAACGATCTCGAGCAGACAATCAGGGACAACCTGTCCCTAGTGGATGCTTATGAGAAGAGCACAATCTGCTCTTCTTTGTACCACTACAACTGTGGCGGCAACGCCGGCACTGGCAGAGTGGACAAGGAAGTCTTCACACCCGCTGTGCAGCAGGCGCTCGAGACGAAGATGTCTCGACTCTTACGAGGTACCATGCTGTTTGAACTTCTCGCTACTTGCGAGGAACTCGATCGGCAGGAAGCTGACGACAAGCGGCGTCAGCGCGAGCGCCAGATCGCGCGCGGGCGCGCAGAGATTGAGGCTTTGCTCGGGGTCAACCCCGACACCCTCGATGAGTTGTACGACCTCCTTCGAGTTAAGGAGATCGAGAGCTGACTCTGGGGACGTCCGCGTACTCGGACGAGCTCAACCTTAGACTGTGGTAAGATAGTACGGTTTTATCACCCAAACCTTGTGAGGCAATCAAGTGCGGACAATTGAGATTTCGTCCGAACAAGCGGGATATCCCGCAGCAATCTCATCGAGAGTGATGCTTTGTAATGAGACAATGATGTTATAGCACTCTCACACCCGCTACCTGGCGGGGATGGCCAGCTCAATCTGAGCTTCGACCATCCCCGCTGGGGGCGGGATTTTCTTTTGGCCAGCAAGACCTACTCTAACAGGGCTTGCCAGGGGCGCGTATTATGCTTATACTTGTAGTATGAAGATTTTTCTAGGAGCGGATCATGGTGGGTTTTATCTGAAGGAGAAGATTGAAGCTTATCTGACCAAGCGCGGCATCGAGTGGGAGGATGTCGGCGACAAGATACTCGATCCGCAAGACGACTTCCCGCAGTTTGCTCAGATGGCCGTGACCAAGGTGTTGGGCGAGGATGATTCTACTGATCCGCGGGCGATTCTGGTTTGCACTGGCGGCCAAGGTATGGCGATGGCAGCTAACCGTTTTCGCGGCATCCGGGCGGCAGTGATCTGGGATAAGTTCGAAGCGCATGAGTGCCGTAATGATAACGACTGTAACGTCCTATGCTTGCCGGCGCGAGTACTGGACGCTCCGGGCGACGACTTAGAACTCTGGAAAGAAATTATTGACGAGTGGATCGCTACGCCATTTGCCGGCGCGGCGCGGTTTGTTCGCCGCAACGCAGAATTGGATGCTTTCTGATGGCCGAGATTGTTCCAACAGTGCTCTGCGAAAATGCAGAAGATTACAAGCTAACGATTGAGCGTTTATCACCGTTTGCTAAGCGTGTTCATCTAGATTTGGCTGATGGCGAATTTGCACCGACCAAAACCGTCGAGCTGAGCGAGATGTGGTGGCCGCAGGATTGGCAGGTTGATATCCATGCTATGGTAGCGCGGCCGAGTTTGTATGTTGATGCTTTGGTGCAAATGCGTCCGTCGCTGGTGATTTTCCATGCCGAAGTTGATGAGGATTTGCAGCCTTCTATCCAGCAGCTCAAAGCTTCGGGTATTCAGACTGGCGTGGGATTGTTGCGCCCGACGGTGCCAAATACCGTTAAAGACGTCATCAGCGCAGTTGATCATGTACTGGTGTTTAGCGGTGATTTGGGCCACTACGGCGGCAAGGCCAGCTTGATGCAGCTGGAAAAGGTTCGCTTGATTCGCAGTATTCATCCTAGCGTTGAAGTCGGCTGGGACGGCGGCGCGACGCTCGAAAATGTTTTTAGCCTGGCGCAAGGCGGCGTTAATATCGTCAACTGCGGCAGTGCTATCCATTCGGCGCCAGATCCGGCAGAAGCTTATCAGAAATTAGTAGCAGAAGTTAATAAGCAAGGAGTAATCTAGGTGGCTCGCGAAAAATTATCTATTCCACAGCTCAAAATAAAAGCCAACGATGTGCGGCGCGACGTAGTTCATATGCTAGAGCTGGCCAAAAGCGGACATCCGGGCGGTGCGCTGGGGCTGGCGGATATCGTCACGGCACTATATTTCAATATTATGAATATCGATCCGCAGAACCCTGAATGGCCAGAGCGCGATATCTTTATGTTGAGTAATGGCCACACAGTGCCGGTACAATACGCGGCCATGGCCGAGGCAGGATACTTCCCAGTCGAGGAGCTGTCGACGTTGCGCAAGCTCGGATCGCGCCTGCAGGGCCACCCAGAGCGCGTCAAGTTGCCAGGGCTCGAGAATACTTCCGGGCCGCTAGGCAGCGGCATCGGGCAAGCAGCAGGTTACGCGTATGCGTTGCAGTATCTGGATAAGCAGCGCCACCGCTGGGTGTACGCGATTGCCGGCGACGGCGAGCTCGATGAAGGTAATATCTGGGAGTCGGCGATGTTTGCCGGTAAGTATAAATTGCGCCAGTTAATCCTCTTCATTGACCGTAATAATATTCAGATTGACGGTCCGACCGAAGATGTCATGCCGCTGGAAAATTTGCGCGGCAAGTGGGAAAGCTTTGGCTGGCACGTCCAAGAAATCAATGGCAACAATATCGAAGGCATTATCAATGCGGTAAACTTAGCCAAGGCGATCGAGAATCGGCCGTGTTGTATCATCGCGCACACGATTCCGGGCCGCGGTGTTGGCTTCATGGAATACGATTACAAGTGGCACGGCGTAGCGCCATCAAGCGATCAGGCGGCTACGGCGCTGGCTGATTTGGCGCATTCAGAATCACAACAAGATGCAGGAGGATATTATGAGTAATCAATCGTCTAACAATTCGATGCCGTCCAAGGCGCCGAAACCGCCAACTCCGCCAAAGCCGCCGAAACCGCCGAAGCCTTCGGCCGCATCCGCTCCGTCAGAGCCGCCAGTTCAGCCAGCTGCCTCAGCGCCGCCTGTTTCGCCGCCAACGCCGCAATATGCTGCTCCGCAGTACACCGCTCCGCCGGCAAACAATACTTATCCGCCGGCTAGCCCTTACGCTTATCCGTATTCGCAGCCTGCGCCAACACAGTCGCCGGGCAACTGGATGGGTGCTGTTAGTATCATACTTGGCTTGCTTTGGGTGAGTATGATTGGCTTGCCGCTCGGCATTGCTAGCGTTGTTAAGGCGAACCGCTACGGTACTTCGAAAGCAGCAGGTTTTATCGGTATTATTATTAATTCGGTTACGCTTGTTATTTCTATTATCGTTACGATACTTCTAGTGTCTGGGGCGATGCAGCCGCTTTTCTCGCATTTTGATCACGCCGGCGATAACAAAGGTAAGGAAAAGGACAGCGCTAGAACTGTCCGAAGTGTCTCGCTTGATGATAATTACCAGCCGCAGGGTTCGCCAGTTTGGCGCATCGAAAACGGCAAATTGCCAGAGGGCTGGAAAGAATTTGAGAACGATAACGGTATTCATTGGTATCGGGATAGCAACAGTATTTTAATGACTATATCTGTGGTTGGTAGCGAAAATTTTAGCAGTAGTTCTGATAGAGTTAATTCGCGAAAAGTTATCGAAGACAAGATCGGAAATGCGAAGAGTAACGGTGACTTGGTGACTGGTATAGAGTGGTATCAGTCATCTGCTGATTTCGCGAATGACCGCGGCGCTGTGCAACTTTTGTGTGCTCGCGTTTTGGCTAATGACAGCAGCGGTAAGCCGCATTTATCAGTGATTTGCTCGCGAGCATACGGTAAAGGAAGTTACTTATTGTACTTATACAACAATAAAGAATCGCTCGCTGTTTCAGAAAGCGCCAAGGCGATGTTCCGATCGCTAGTGATTCTCGAGAAAAAGGATGCAAAACGATATTCAGGAGAAGGCCGTGTATAATTATCCTCTAAATGACAACATTTATAATGAAAGACCAGAAGCAGAAGCTACCCGCGCTGGTTTTGGGCGCGGCTTGAAGGCAGCTGGCGAAGCTGATGAGCGAGTAGTCGGTCTGTGCGCCGATTTGGTCGAGAGTGTCAAAATGGATGCCTTTGCCAAGGCTTTCCCTGAGCGTTATATCGAGGTCGGTATCGCCGAGCAAAACCTAGCGACAGTGGCGAGCGGCCTAGCGCGCGCTGGTAAAATTCCGTTTGCAGCCAGTTACGCGGCGTTTCACCCGGGGCGCAGCTGGGAGCAGATCAAAGCGACGATTGCACTTAATGATATGCCGGTTAAGATTGTCGGCGGACATAGCGGTACAACGGTTGGGCCGGATGGTGCTACCCACCAAATGTTTGAGGATATCGCGTTGATGCGGGTGTTGCCGAACGTGATTGTCGTTTGCCCGGGTGATGCTATTGAGGCCGAGAAAGCCACCAAAGTACTTGCCAGGACCGATAAGCCGGCTTACTTGCGGTTAACGCGCGCTGCTACGCCGACATTCAGTACACTGGATTCGCCATTCGAGATTGGCCAGGCGTATGTGTTGCGCCAGGGCAGCGATGCGACGATTGTCAGCACTGGCATCATGACGGCGTACGCGCTGCGAGCAGCTAACGAATTGCAAAGTAGCAGCGTCTCGGTCGAAGTGGTACATGTGCCGACGGTCAAGCCGCTCGATAACGAGACGATTCTGGCCAGTATTCGCAAAACTGGCCGGGTAGTTACGGTCGAAGACGCGCAAATTGCTGGTGGTTTAGGCGGTGCGGTCGCCGAGCTGCTGGGCGAACAGCTGCCGTCGCCACTATTGCGGATCGGTATGAATGATCGTTTCGGCGAGAGCGGCGAGGCTGACGAGTTGCTGCAAGCCTTTGGACTTGATGAAGCGAGTATCGCCCAGAAGACGCGTGAATTTGTCGATCGCGTGCCGCAATATCATGCAGGATTTTAAGGAAAGGAGACAACCATGAGCTTATCAATTGATGAAATTCGCCAGCGTACCAGCCGGGCGCGCGAC
>CAUTSQ010000016.1:0-16251 GCA_963541395.1 uncultured Candidatus Saccharibacteria bacterium
ATTCAATCACGACTGCCAAAGACGGCTTCCGCAGCAGCCAGATAGAGGTCAACGCCAACAGTAAACCGCAACATGTTATCATCATTGAGCTCATGCCGCAATCAGATCAAGCTCGCCAATGGCAGAAAAAGCACATGGATCAATACGATAAAGTTGAAGGTATTGCTGGCCAGCAAATCCGCGAAGCTGGCAAAAAATTCACCGAAAAATATCCGGTAGTCGCTAAATTACCAATCAAAGATCCTTACTATTCGGTTGGTTACTACAAGAAAGACGACCGACCAATAATCGTTATCCGTACCGAATCGCCGCAATACCGCTACAAAGCCACGCTACGGTTAGTATCTATGGGTATCAAATTAAGCGATTATCAGATAGAATATGCCGATTATAAAAGCCATCTAGGAGAATAACTTATGACGCCGAAGAAGAAAATCATTATAATTGCCGCCGCTTTTTCTGCATTTACTGTTTTGATGATTATATTGGCAGTAATTACTTCTCGCCAGTATTTGACAATCTCATTCGATTCATCGAAATATTCTAGCGTTATATTATATAAAGGCACTGACACCAAGACCGAAAATACCATCGCTCCTACCAAAACAGTCATCGAAAAATCCATTCAGTCCGGCAAAGAGTATTTCTTGCCGAAAGGCACTTACTTTTTAGTAGCTAAGAGTAAAGATAATATCGTGTCAATTTTACAACGAGGAATATTATTGGGCTCGGACAAAAAAAGCGTTTCTCTCGACTACAAATATACTAATTCGTACTTGCAAAAACTGACGAACGAGAACAAAAAAGCTATAGATAGCGCTATCCTAGGCAGTAATAGCAAGATAAGTACCTTTTATACTATCAAAAACGAAGCTGTACTAGAGAAAGGTGATTGGGCGATTGCCGCCCTGGTGTTTAGCGGCGCTGGCACCGACTTAAACCGAGACACTCTGAAAGTCGTTCTCGAGAAGAAAGACTCGAAATGGGTAGTTAAATGCAAGCCGATGATCTCGATCAGCAAATACGACTGCTCAGCGCCGCAAAGTACCCTCAATAAAGCTAACACTATCGACATCACTACACAGCGGCCGCTCATGCCGAATTATAATCTGAACAAAAAAAAAGGTACGCCCGACGTTTAGACATGTAGACCAGCTAGCCAGCGCTAGTCATCACAATCTGGTTATCGACAAACTCGCTCATCAGCCGCTTTTGGCGGTGTTGATCAAGCTCGCCAAAGACGTCATCTAGCAAAATTAACGGCCTTTTACCAGTTTGCTGCTCGATATAAGCTGCCTCGAGAAATTTCAGCGCCAAAACAATCGTCCGCGTCTCGCCGCGAGAGGCAACTTTGGCAGCGGGTTTATCGCCAAATCCAATCGCTATATCGTGCCGATGCGGCCCGGTACTTGTCGCGCCAACCGCCTTGTCATAAGTGATTTTTTCTTCATATTCCTTGAGCAGTTTTTGCGCCGACACGCGGCTTTCGTGGGAGTATTGCAAGTTAACCGTGTCGCTCGTGCCAGCAATACTCTGATAGATTGCAGTTATTTTACTATTAAAATCGTTCAAAACCGCTTGGCGCTTACTAATAATTTTAGCGCCGTAATCGCTCAGTATCAGATTCCAAGAGAATAATTCGTCGTCGTTAATTAGCGGGTCCTTGAGGAGCTTATTACGCTGCAACAGAGCGCGATTATAGCGGCTCAGCTCATGTGAATATGACTGGTCATATTGCTGGATCAACCCGTCCAAAAAATCGCGGCGGCGCTGCGGCGAGCCGTTAACAATCCGCAGCGTATCCGGCTCAAACAACACAATCGGATATTTGAGAGCATAAGGCAAGCGGCCGTGTTTTTTGCCAGCAACCACGAACTGTTTGCGCTTGGCGCCGTCTTGATTTTGATAAGTCACCCGATATTGCAGTTCATTAGTAGCTACTTCTATCTGATACATTTGAGCGCCGTACGAACAAATCGATTCGTCGCTGCCGCGAAAGGACTTGCCGCGCAAAGCAATATATAAGGCCTCGATAAGCGATGTCTTGCCGCAACCGTTCGGGCCAGATATTAGCGTCGTTCCTGGCTCCAAATCAAGCATTTTCAGCGAATGAACGCGAACATTCTGCACCGCCAATCGCAAAATCTTCATATTAACTCTTCAGAGGCATAATTATATGGATATAATCCGAATTTTCGCTTGCCGGCGACAAAACGCATGGCGACAGTTTGCCGCTAAACCGGAAATCGACGCTATCGCCATCAATAACCCCAAGCGCGTCGGTAATATAGCGTGAATTTAACGTGAGAACACCGCCGCCAGTAACCTCGGCATCAGCCGAGCTAGTATTCTCGCCAAGTTCGCTAGCAATCGAGTGAATACTAATATTATTCTTTTCGCCATCAACCGTCACTGTCACGCTGCCGCCAGAATTGCGCGCAAACAATCCAGCGATCTTCACAATTCGCGAAAAATCATCCATCTTGACTCGCGCTTGGGTTTCGGAGGTCGCTGGTATTAACTGCTGATATTTCGGATAGCTGCCTTCGATTAAACGGCTGGTAATCTCGGAGTCATCGACCCGGAAGCGGACTTGCTCGTCGTCAAACAGTACCTCGACTTGGTCAGTGCCATCCGAAATTGTTCGCAGTACCTCTTGCAGACTCGACGTCGGTACGATTGCCGCAATCTCGCTAGTAGTATCGAATAGGCGGCGCTGCGCCAAGCGATAGCCGTCAGTGCCCGCTAGATACAATTTACCGCCGTCAGTGTGCCAATAAACGCCGGTTAGTACTGGACGCGAGGTATCATTGCTAGTAGTGATAATCGTCTGGCTAACAGCTTGCTTGAAATCAGCTACTGCGATAGTGTAGGTGACAGCTTGATTTTCATCAATCGACGGCAATTCTGGAAATTCGCCAGCGTCAACGCCCGACATAATTGATGAATAATTACCCGACGAAATCGTCATCGACGTACCCTTGCTAACTATATCAACCGTACCGCGCGGCAGACTAGCCATAAACTCGCTAATTAGTTTGGCTGGCAGGGTCAACTCGCCCGGTTTAGTAATTTTGGCGCCAACATAGCAAGTCGCTGCTATCTCTAAGTTAGTCGCAGCAACCAATAACCGGTTAGCTTCGGTTCGCAGCAACACATTGCCAAGTATTGGTAGTCCGGCGCGGCTGCTAGCGATCCGGCCAACGATTGCTAGTGCTCGCGCAAAGTTTTCTTGTGTGACCGATAATTCCATAATTATTACCTATCTTTCTTTTTATAATTAGTGATGTATATAGTAGGTGCTGTGGACAATGGGGAAAAGTAGCTGATTAACATAGGTAATTGATGAATTTCAACCTGAGAAAATCTAGCGGAAAAAGAGTGAATTTCACATAGTAAAACTAGGCAGTTTGTCCACTTTGATGACAATGACAACCAGGTCTCTCGCCAAACAGTGGATAAACGAACACAATTTTTACCCAGAACTTTGAACCAGCTGTACACAAAATTTCCACAGTATTTAAGCATAAAGTTTCTCCCGGATTTCGGCGACTTGCTCACGGATAGTTAGGTCAAGCTTGATGGCTTTTTCGATTTTATTGACTGAATGAATAGCAGTAGTGTGATCTTTGCGGCCGAGCTCTTGAGCGATGCGCGGAAAGCTCATATGCAGTTCGCTGCGTAGTAAATACATGGCAATTTGCCGCGGCGTGGCAATATATTTATCGCGTTTACTGCTGCACATTTCTTTGCTATCGATTTGGAAGTGGTGGGCGGTTTTGTCGATGATTTGCTTGGCGGTTAGATGCTGCGGCCTGGTTGATCGAACGTTGCCGAGCAACCCTTCGGCGGTGGCGGCATCTGGCGTGGTGCCGCGCATTTCCGAATAAGCCAGCAGCTGATTAAGCGCGCCCTCTAGCTCGCGGACATTAGTTTTGATATTTTGCGCTAAATATTCGACCGTCTGGCGCTCTAATGTCACGCCGGACATGTTAGCTTTAGTCTCGATGATGACGCAGCGAGTCTCGAAATCAGGCATTTGAATGTCAATCGCCATACCCCATTCAAAGCGGCTGCGCAGCCTCTCGGTTAAGGTTGGAATACTGCGCGGCGGCTTGTCGCTGCTGATGATAATTTGCTTATTAGCTTGATGTAGGGCATTAAAAGTATGAAAGAATTCTTCTTGAGTTTTTTCTTTGCCGGCGATGAACTGCATATCATCGACGATCAAGACGTCAACGTTGCGATATTTATCGCTGAAGCCAGCGATTTTGAAACGAATACTGTCGAGAAATTCTTTCATGAAAGTTTCAGAGCTAGCATAGGCAACTTTCATTTTGGGATCGCGCTTGATGATGGCGTTGCCGACAGCTTGAATCAAGTGAGTCTTGCCTAAGCCGACGCCGCCGTAGATGAAAAGCGGGTTATATTTGGCGCCAGGATTGGCGGCTGCTGCCTGGCAAGCAGTGTAGGCGAGGTCGTTGCACGAACCAACCACGAAATTATCAAAAGTGTAGCGTGGGTTAAGGGTGGTATTGGCGGTGGGCGTTTTGGCGTTAACTGGCGCGTGGCTAATTAACTCGTTAGCACGATCGCGCAGCGAAGCGGTAGTTTCACGGCTAGTGATTTTTTTCTTGGTATTTTTGACTTTGTAATTAACATCTTTGATATTAGGGTTATTTTTCTTGAGGATCTCGCGGATTTGCGTATCGAAACGCTTTTCGAGCTGTGATTTAGCAAAGACATTAACAACGCCGATAGTCGCCGTGCCATTATCGTAAGATAGTAGCTCAGTATCGCGAAACCAGGTTTTGAAGTTCGCATGCGATACTGAAAGCTCGATTTCCCCCAGGACACTTTGCCATAATGAATTATTCATCTAAAACTTATACCCTCACAAGCTGTTAATAACTTATCTCTATGATAGCTGATTCACGAGTTTTCCACAACTATAAGAACGTTACGTTCATTAATAGTTATGTAGGCGACTAAACAGAGGTGAGTTTTTCCACAATTTAGCGCCACCTCTGTTAAATTTGTGGACAAACCAGCCAAAAATGTGGATAATTTATATAGCGATAGTATAATCTCGACAGATTAGCAATCAAATATTGATTATTGAGCGTGAAATTGCTATAATAGCTATCATTATGCCAAAGAGAACTTTTCAACCGCATACTCGACACCGCGTCAAGACGCACGGCTACCGTGCCCGTCGGGCAACCAAAGCTGGCCGGGCTGTACTCAAGCGCCGCCAGGCTAAAGGCCGTGCTCGTATCGCACTCTAACTAGTCGAGGTAACTACAGGTAAATAGCGCTATTTTCGGCGCTATTTTGCTATAATGGAATTTATTGTATGATTGCGTCAAAATATCGGTTTCACGGGCATGGCAGCTTGAAATTTTTATACAAAAACGGCCAAGCGGTTAGGTCACGTTATTTCACGGTCAGATATATTACCAATCCCCGCCGCCAGCAGCCGCGCTTTGCAGTAGTAATTAGTAAAAAAGTTCATAAATCAGCAGTTGGGCGCAATCGTATCCGCCGCCAGGTTTATGAACGCTTGCGAGTTGATGTTTTACCTCGCGTTAAAAACGTCGATATCGCAGTGATTGTTACCAACGGCGAAGCGCTAAGTTTGGCGCCTGGCGATCTGAAATCATCGCTTGATGCTATTTTTGCGCAAATCATCGCTTGATTCGGTAGTTGCCAGCCAAAGAGATGATATAATGGTATAGATAAGTACTTGCCGAGAGGAGAATACGAGGCTTTTATGCATGATTTATTCCAATTATTGATTGTTCAGCCAATTTTTAACGCGCTAATGTTATTGTATAGTATCATTCCGTGGCACGATTTCGGGCTGGCGATTATTATCTTTACGATTATTCTGCGGTTTGTGATGTATCCACTGATCAAAAGCCAGCTCAACCAAACCAAGCTGATGCGCAAAATGCAGCCGGAGTTGGCTAAGATCAAGAAAAACACCAAAGGTGACCGCCAGGCCGAAGCTATGCAGCAAATGGAACTATATAAACGCTACGGTATTAAGCCGATGCGTTCGGTATTAGTGTTGATTATCCAGTTGCCGATATTTATTGGACTTTACCAGGTGATTAGAATCATTATCTCTCTCAAAAGCGAAGTGATTAGCCAATACCTTTACGAGCCAATCAAAAATATTGATGTCATTCAGTCGATTATCCAAAATCCAGCTAATTTCAACCATACAATGCTCGGGTTTATTGATTTAACCAAGACAACTTTTAGTAACCACGGTATTGACTTTTTCTTGTTGGCTTTGGCGGCCGTATCGGCAATTACTCAGTATATTATCACTAAGCAAACCGCGCCAACTGCTGGTAAAAACCAAAAGCGTTTCCGCGATTTGATGAAAGAGGCAGCTGAGGGTAAAGAGGCCGATCCGACCGAGATGAGCGGTATTATGACGCGCGGCATGATGAAGGTTATGCCGGTAATGATGTTTTTGATCATGGTGGGGCTGCCAGGGGCATTGGCGCTTTACTATACGGCGTCTAACTTGGTGGCGGCCGCTCAGCAGCATTTCTTGCTGCGAAAAGATGCTGAAGAAATGCACGAAATTGCCGAAGAGGCTAGCGCTCCCAAAAAATCGAAAAAAGCCAAAACCCGCGAGAAAAAAGCTAAAGAAGCGCACATCACGCGGATTAAGGCGAAGTAGGAAAGGAGAAGTATGGATAAAGAACAGTCAATTGCCTATGCCAAGAAATTTGTCGAGGATATTTTGTCGTTTTTTGGCGAAAATATAGAGGTCGAGACTAGCTATCAGGATGATATTTTATCGATTGACATTGCCAGCAGCGACCTCAATAGTATTTTGATTGGCCGTAATGCCGAGACGCTGCGCAGCTTGCAATACATGGTATCGACAGTGCTGCGCAATAATAATGCGGCGGTTACCCGCGTAATCGTCGATATTGCCGGTTATAAGAAGCAGCGCGAAGAAAAAATTGCCGAAAAGGCTCGCGGTTGGATCGAAGAAGTGCGCCGCACCGGCGATTCGCATGTTGCTCATATTAACGCTGCTGATCGCCGGATTGTCCACCGGATAGCGGCTGAATACAGTGATATTCGCACTTACTCTGAGGGCGAAGGCCGCCAGCGCTATATTATTATTGCGCAAGCGAGCTCTTAGCGGTATAATCATAAGTATAAAGGAAAGGATTGGAGTATGGCTGCTGTACTAATAATCGTAGCTGTGGTGGTTATCCTGCTGGTTGTCGTGATCGGCGCGGTAATCGGCATGTATAATAGCTTGGTCAAGCTAAATATCAAAACTGACGAGTCGTGGAGCGGTATTTCGGTGCAGTTGAAGCGCCGCGCCGACTTGATCCCGAACCTCGTTGAAACTGTTAAAGGTTACGCGGCGCACGAGAGCGGCGTTTTCGAAAAAGTCACCGAGGCGCGCTCGGCTATCATGTCGGCAACACACCCGGCTGAAGCAGCCAAGGCCGACGGCGAATTAACTATGGCGCTCAAAAGCTTATTCGCGGTATCCGAAAATTATCCGGAGCTGAAAGCTTCTAGCAACTTCATGGAGCTGCAAGCGCAAATTACCGACACCGAGGATAAAATTGCTGCCTCGCGCCGTTTCTACAACGCCAACGTCACCCAGTTCAATACCAAGCGCAAAGTTTTCCCGACTAATATTTTCGCTGGAATGCTAGGATTTAACGCTGATAAAGAATTCTTCGACGTTAGCGAAAGCGAACGGGCAGCAATTGAAAAGCCAGTTGAAGTCAAATTTTAATTATAAAATAATAAATTAAAAGTAAGGAGCTCGATGGAACATTTATTTTTGACAAATATCGAGCTCTTTGCTCGTGCTGGCGGCGGCGGATCTGGCGGCTCGGGCGGTGGTTCTGGCGGCGGAGGCGGCGGTTTGCTGGCCGGTATAGCGATGATTGGCTTCGTGCCGGCTTATTGTATCGGTTCGGCGCTGCGCAAGCACATAGGCCAAGAGGGTACGCGGTTTGTGGCTGCGAACGCGATTGGTTTTGTCCTGATAGTAATAACCTTTGCACTGATTGCTAGAGGCTGGGTGGGTGTAACTATTGCTTTTGGCGCGCTCGCCGGTATGGTTACTGGACTTTACGAGACGTTTAATAAGATTAAACAAAGTAAGTTCTTGCGAGATAAACTTATGCAAGCTAGCGCTGCCGATCCGGTATGGAACGAACAACAGATAATCGATCTCGCCAAGCAAGTATTCCTGCGCTACCAAAGCGATTGGGCGAAACAAGATAGCGAAGCGATTAAAGCCTATACCACCGAAAATTATGCTTATCATGCTGGTTTGATGATTTATACGCTGCAGCTAATGAATCGGACAAACCAGATGTCGGATATCGTAGTGAACGACGCCGAGGTGGTTGATATGTTAGATTCGCCTGATGATAGCCAAGATACAGTAACGATTGGTTTTTCGGCGAGCGCCAAAGATTCGCTGGTTGATAACGCTACCAATCAGACATTATTTACCGACAATAGTATGTTCACTGAATATTGGCGATTCCGCCGCCATGGCAAAGATTGGTTACTAGACGGCGTCGATCAGGCGACAGCTAACCCGGCGATGTATAATTCGCAAATTGACCAATTTGCCCGCCAGAATAATTATTGTTATAGCGCCGATATGGGCTGGCTGTTTATACCAAAGCGCGGGCAACTATTTAACGGCGCTCAGTTTGGTACGTCAGATATTAATAACCATGTGGTCGGCTTGTATAAAGAATCATTGCTTGTGCAATTGTATACTTACCAGCGTGCCACTGATAGCTCATCAGTAGTTATCGCTCAAATTAACGTACCGAAAGATTACGGCCAAATTATTGTTCGTCGCAAGAAAATGATGCGTTTCGGCGGTGTTCGCGGTTTGGAAAAAGTCGAAATGGAGTGGGGCAAGTTTAATGAGTTATACGAGGTGTATGCTTCTAATACCGACCAAGCAGCTAGCTTTGAGCTGCTCAACCCGACGTACATGGAGCAATTGGCAGCGCTTGGTTTCGAAGTCTCAATTGAGGTTGTTGATAACGTAATTTATCTGCACACAGCCGAGCAGGGCGCTGATATCGCTGTGTACCAAACTATGTATGATTTAGCGCAAAAAGCCTTCAAAGAAATGAGACTCTAGCTGTTAATAGCATTTTCGTAAATTTGCAAAGTTTGCTCGGCCATCCGCCGCCAAGAATACTTAGCCACTTGGTGCTTGCCTTTTTTAGACAAAGTATTGCGCAGTGATTTATCGGTAATAACGGTATCAATCTTGCTGGCAATGTCCTCAATATCAAGCGGATCAAAGTATACTGCCGCGTCGCCGAGAATTTCTGGCATGCAAGAAGCATTACTTGAAACAACTGGCGTACCATAGGCCATTGCCTCTAATGGCGGCAGACCGAAGCCCTCGAGCAGCGACGGGAAGACATATGCTAGCGACCGGGTGAAGATCCAGTCGCGTTCAGCATCAGGTATAAAGCCGGTGAAGTGAATATTTTTGTACTTTTTTGACTCGAAATAGTCTTTGTTGCGCTGAGTGGCAGCGTTAATCCGGCCAACTAGCACTAATCCGAGGTCGGGGTATTTTTGTAGTAGTTTTTGATGGGCGTCACCCAGACGGCGGATATTTTTGTAATCAGGCTGCTGGCCGACATAAGCAATAAAGCGCGTAAACGGTGTTTTGTACGGCTGCAGACCACCCTGATGAATCTCGGCAGCTTCATAAATCGTTGTAATTTTATCATCAGATATTCCGCAGAATGCTTGATATTCGCGCTTGGTAGTGTTTGACACGGTGATAATATGCTGGCTAGTCTTGGCAATCTTCTTGAATACCCAGCGGCCGACTAGTTGTTTAGTATGAAAAACTAGCCAGTTCTTGTCGGAATTATAAGTATTAAGCAGTGTCATGTCATGAACGGTAGTGACGTGCTTGCCGCGATATCGGATTGGCTGCTGCGGCATACAAAAATGCACTAAATCCGGACTGAGGTCATCGAGAAAGGTTTTGAAACCAAGTTGTTCAGCTAATGAATAGTTTTTGAAATCGATAGTTAGGACGTTAAAATTTGGGTTAGTTGGCTGCCAATAATCTTTATCTTTGGTTGGCACGAGTATACTGTAGGTATTGTGATGGTCGATTTTTTGCAAATATTCTAGCAACTTAACCACGTAAGTACCAGTCCCAGAGTTGATAACGCGGGCATCAATAGCGATATGACTCATGACGATTCCTTTCTGAAAACAATTCGCTCGTATAGGTAATAATTCCAAATCAGAGAGATGGCCGTGGCAAATAATTTAGCGGCGAACAAGGAAATTTGTTCATTAGTTATGAAGCTTTTGATTAGCGGTGTAATTAGCCAGATGGTACCGTTTTGCAGCACCCACAAGCCAAATAGCGTGACAATCACAAAAGAAACCATCTCGTATTTGATGTTTTTGCTAGTGGATTTGAAGGTGTACTTTTTGTTAGCGAAAAAGCTAAAAACAAAGGCAGTACCGGTCGAGATAGTATTGGCGGTTAGTTTAGGTAGTCCTAGAAAGGTAAGTAAAAATAATAGCCCAAAATCAATTATCGTATTTATTGTGCCGACGATAGCGAAACGACCAATTTGCGCCTTATTTTTCACGCTTAGCCTCGTGATATTCCTCGACAAAGTAGCCAGGCCGGTTCTTGGACTCGCTAAAAATTCGAGCAACGTACTCGCCGATAATACCTAGGCTAATCAGCTGGATGCCGCCGAGAAACAAAATTACTGCCATTAGCGATGAATAGCCAGCGCCAGTAGGTACGCCGAATAGAGGTCGAATTAGCAGATAAAGAATATACAAAAATGCACCACATGATATAATCATCCCCAAAATCGATGACATTCGCAGCGGCGCCGTGGTGAAACTGGTGATACCGTCAATGGCGAGATTAACCAGTCTACTGTAGTTCCACTTGGTATCGCCGGCAGCGCGCGGGTCGCGATCGTAAAGTAATTCTTTTTTATTGAAACCAATCCAGCTGAAAAGAGCCTTGGTGTTGCGCTGCGATTCGCGCAGCAGCTTGAGGGCTTCAACACAGCGCCGATCAAGCAAGCGAAAATCGCCAGTATCGCGCTGGATTGGAATCCGCGTCGACTTTTGCAAAATACGGTAGTACCACTCGCTGGTTTTTTTCTTGAGCCAAGTCTCACCCTGGCGGCTGCGGCGCCGTGCGTAAACATCATCGTATCCTTGCTCCCAGAGCTCAATCATTTGCGGAATTAGCTCGGGCGGGTCTTGTAAATCAGCGTCGATAATTACTACCGCATCGCCTTTGGCGTAATCAAAGCCAGCTAGCATGCCAGCTTCCTTGCCAAAATTGCGCGATAGATTAATATAAGCAATTGAAGAATTCTTTTTGGCTTCTTTTTGAATCATAGTCAAGGTGTCATCACTACTGCCATCGTTGATAAATAGCAGTTCTAGGCGGTATTTTTTGATCGTTTTTTGCAAATCTTTTAGACGCGCGAATAACTGCGGCAACACCGCTTCTTCGTTGTAGGCTGGGATTAGAACGGTAATTGTCTTCATAGGCTAATTATATCACTTTATTTTTTGAATAAGCTCACTAATTGAGTTGGCGGTGATAGTGCCAGACTGCTGTAGATAAGCCGTCTTGGCAGCGGCTGACTCAAGCGCGTTAGTACCGAGGATAGCGCCAGCGTGTCCCATCTGGATACCGCTAGGAGCGCTATGTCCAGCGATATAAGCGTAAACTGGCTTGCTGATAGATTGCTTAATATAATCAGCTGCCGTAATTTCGCTAATGCCGCCGATTTCGCCGATCATTACTATACGTTTAACGCTAGGGTCGTTTTGAAATAATTGTAAACAATCGACAAAACTGCTGCCGCTAATCATATCGCCGCCGATACCGATGATGTATCGCTGCCCGAAACCAGCCTGCGTCAATAGCGACATTGCTTCATAAGTGAGCGTACCGCTGCGGCTGACGATTGCTGTATCGCCAGGTACTGACAGTGACGCTGGAATGATGCCCAGCAGCTGCCTGCCTGGTAATAACACGCCGGGGCAGTTCGGGCCGATCAAAACCGAATGGCTGCGGCGTAGTTTTTGCTTAATCTCGAGCATATCGTGCACTGGTACGCCCTCAGTGATGCAGATGATGAGCGGGATTTGCGCCCGGATTGCCTCCATGATAGCGGCTTTGGCGTGCGGCGCTGGCACAAAAATCACGGAAATATCAATGGCAAAACGTTTTTTGATATCGCTAATTGTTCGGAAAACTGGTACGCCGTGAACTTCGGAAACAGCTTGATTAGGCGAGGTACCAGCGACGATATGCGTTTTGTAATTAAGCATATTTTGCGCGTGAAACCGGCCGTTTTTTCCAGTGATTCCCTGAATTATGACATTTTTGCCGGTGAAAAGCTGCGGTGTCATGAAATGTCCTCTAGGATTGCTTCTAAACTGTCGAATAGCGGTAGATTGTATTGTGCTAGCAGTTGGCGGGCTTCGGATTCGCGGTTGCCAGATAGGCGAATGGCGAGTTTCGGTAGGTCAGGAATTTGCCGCTGGGCATCGATAATGGCTCGGGCCACCTCATCGCAGCGGACAATGCCGCCGAAGATATTGATGATAATCACGTTGATATTATCGAGAGTAGTGATTTGACGGAAACAATCGAGGACTTTATCAGAAGTAGCTGTACCGCCGATATCGAGGAAATTAGCGGGTACCAAACCGCTTGCTGTGACTGCATCGACCGTTGCCATGGCGAGTCCAGCGCCGTTGGCGATTGTAGCAACCGCGCCGTCACGATTAAGTATGACGAAATTGTGTTCGGTAGAGTTGTCTTCGAATTGCCAATACAAGTGGCGAAAAGCGGCAGTATCGTCAACGGTAATTTTAGCATCGCCAGCGATTAACTTATCGTCAGAGGTGAGTACTAGCGGGTTAATCTCTAGTAACAAGCAATCATTGTCAATAAAACAACGATAAGCATTTTCAATAATATCCTGCAGCAAGAACGCTTTGTTAGCAATATCGAGATAATCAGCGAGCTCATCAGCTAAAGAGCCGAATTTTTTATTGGCAATATCGCGCCGAAAAAAATCCGCAGTATCTTGGCTTTCAATTTCGACACCGCCGCCAGTATGGGCAAGTAGTTCGATGGCGGCGGTTTGGCGGTTAATATTTAGTGAAAAATAAAATTCGCGGCTGATATCGAGGATTTCTTCGGCTAGCAATTTTGACGGCAAAAATCCCTTGATTTTAAGATTGAACATTTTTCGGGCAACAGATTCTATAGCTGACTGCCGACGGACTATTTGCACGCCGCCAAGTTTGCCGCGCCCGCCGATAGGAACCTGCGATTTCAGAATGATCGGCGCAGCGATAGCTTGCAATTCATTAGCAGCGAAAACTTTGCCGCGCGGTATCGGCATTCCACACGCTGACAGTAGGTTTTTGGCTTCATATTCTAGTAGGCGCATATGGATTAATCCTCCCCGTAGAGCGTGTTTTGATATAAAAACGTTCTACGGGTATTATTCATCTAAACTTTCCTGCATATAATGATAAACGATTGATATGATCTTTTTAACATCTTGATTGGCATTTTGATACAATAAATTATTAAAAGCTGTTTCTCTAAAATCGCGGATTGGTTTGCTTAGAAGTGCATGAATAAATGATTGAGTACACCCTTCAATATGGTTAAAATCAAACACAATCATATTATTGTTTTCTAGATTGGGTATGATTAGCTTTGTGCGTATAGTTTTAGCTATTTCTTTATTCTCAGCAAATTTCCCTGCTTCATTATACATTTTAACGGTAATCATCATATAAAACGGGGTTCCCTATATTTAGCACGTTTTCTTTCGCGTATCGCGTTATCATATACTAGACTAATCATTTCAAGAAGTGCGTCAAAAGCTTCGTTATTATCTAACGATATGTCAATTGCAACTAGGGTTCCTTGAAAATCTGGAGCAGTATTAATTTCACGATGAGGATCTCGTGTTGGGTCGGCATAAAGTCTTGGAGTTTTTGTGCGCCGATCGTGTTTTGTAAGCTTATATTCTCCTTTACCGCTATAAATTAAAAAATAGCTACGGGATATTTTTGCAATTGATTTAATAAAGAATAGTCCAGCGCCAGCATTATCGTCAGTGCCTCCTTCTTGGCGTGTTGTTCCTGATATCCCAGGCGTAAGGGCGAGTTTTATAGCATCTATATCTGTGGCTGGATGCCAATGTTCTTGCATACTTTTCCATATTCCAATCCCAGAATCGCAAATTCCTATACTAATCCGATTACTTTTTTTGTAATATTGTGCAGCTACTATAGCGCCATCTGAAGATAGGGAATGTTCTATAACGTTACGTACGAGTTCGCCTATAACATACTTAATTACGCGAGATTTTTCTTCTGGCAAGTGTAGTAAGGGGATCATATCTGAAATAAAAGCAGATTGCTCTTGCGGAGTGCTAATTACAGAAATGGGAATAAACCTGCCAGATTCGTCTTTGTGAGTAATGCTAAATGGTGATGGTGTTTTAAGGTATGAATATAAGCCCATCCTGTCAAGGTAGGCGCCAGATTTTGGAGGTGTATCTATGGTAGAATTTAGTCTTCCAGCTTTTCTTGCTTGAGCAGCTGTCATAACCAAAATAGCAGGGTGAACATTAATCCATTTAGGGTTGGTAGAAATATGAAGCTCCGAGGGTTTTGATAGATCAGCTGATTCAAGGAAATTCTCAAAATTGCGAAGCATTCCCTGATTCGAGAAATGAATCTTCATAATAATAATTTTACCCGTAGAACGTGTTTTTTGTCAATATACGCCCTACGGGTTATGAATTATCATAAAAATTTACAAAATAGAAGCGCTAAAAGCAGTTATGGGAATAGTTTATTTTCCAGTAAAAAACTTACGAAATTTCAGCAGCCCAGTTTGATTGGGTAGCGGTCCTTCGTGGATGATACTGCGGATGTAGTCGATGGAAACTTTGCGGTTTTTTTGAATAGACCAGCGTTTATGGTAAGCAGCAGGTTTACGAATTATTGAGGCTAATATACCTTTGAAAGCTGGCCAGCCGTTGCCGTGGCGGACGGCGCTGGCGAAAATTAGCCAATATGTCAGGAAAAAGCGCAGGCCAATATGCCAAAATAACTTCCCTGGAACGTTTTTAATGAAAACTAACGGCAGGTTTTTGAAAGTGTTGTAAACAGCCAAGCCAGGAACCTTTTTGCTGCTGGCGCCAACCTTGTGATAAGCGATGGCTTTGGGCGTAAAGCGGACCTTCCAGCCAGCTAACTGGGCGCGAAAACTAAGATCGACATCTTCGTAGTACATGAAAAAATCCTCGTCGAACATATCGATATCGTCAAACATTGCCGCGCGATAAATCGCTCCGCCGCCAGTCGCGCCAAAAACCTCGCCAGGCTTACTCGGCGCATTTTCAACAGGCTCGTCGCGGTTTCGTGGACCAGGTAGTCCCCAGGTGGTGTAAAAGTCGCCAGTTGTGTCAAGTGTTTTGCCGTCGCGCCGCTGTAAAATACCAGTTGCAATGCCGCATTTTGGCTGGCTTGACAGTTCGCCGACGAGTGCTTGACACCATTTTTTGTCAGCAATCGCGTCGGGATTGAGTACGCCAATATATTCAAATCCTTGTTTGCGCGCGTAAACCAACCCAGTGTTAATGCCGCCGGCGAACCCCAGATTCTTATCATTGGCGATAATTGTACAGTTTACGGATGGATGTTCTGTCTGATACTGTTCGAAACGCATGACAGAGTCGTCGTGAGAATGATTATCGACGACTATGATAGTCGGTTTGAGTGTTTGCTGGGCCAGCGAGTTGATACACTCAAGCGCGTCGTCGGCGCCGTTCCAGTTGAGGACGATGATAGCGAGATTGTTTTTTGTCACAATCTTATTATATAATGGCTGGAGAGACTATGAAAGTAGCAAGTGTATGGAATAGGCGTAATAAAATATTGTTACGCGAGCTGGTTGTAACGGACTTTAAATTACGCTATCAAGGATCGGTATTAGGTTATTTGTGGTCAATCTTAAAACCAATATTTTTATTTATTATTCTATATATAGTCTTTGATAAATTCTTACGTCTAGGCAGAGATATTGAACATTTTCCAGTGTATTTATTAGTTGGTATTGTATTGTGGAATTTCTTTACCGAGGCAACCGTACAA
>CAUTSQ010000017.1:0-15672 GCA_963541395.1 uncultured Candidatus Saccharibacteria bacterium
TTGCGAAGGGTAATCATTTTAGCTATTTTGGCGAACTGATGAAATATGAGTTTGATGCCAAAAATAAGCCTTCCGCCATGTATCGCAGCGGTGCTAAGAACTATATTAGTTCAGACGGCAATATAAAAGTATGAAAGGATTTCATGTCAAACATAGAATACGAAGCAAAAATATATGATGTCGATCCCGCCGATATCATAGAAAAGTTGACAAATCTCGGCGCTAAGGAAGTCGGTAATTACAATTTTTGCCGTTACGTATTTGATACGATTCCAGCTAAGCCAGATCGCTGGGTGCGGTTGCGCTCTGATGGGAAACAGGCGACTTTGACCGTCAAAGAAATAACTGCCGACACTATTGATGGTACTCATGAGTGGGAAGTTGAAGTGTCTGATATGGAAACGACGCTGGAAATATTAGCAAAAATTGGCATTAAACCGCGCGGTTATCAAGAAAACAAACGCCAAGAATACGACCTCGACGGTGTTCAGGTTGTCATCGACCGCTGGCCGAAGTTAAAGCCATATGTCGAAATAGAAGCGAACAGCGTAGTGGAAGTAGTAAAAACGGCAGCGCTGCTTGGCTTTGCTGAGAGCGATTTGATAACGAAAAGCACTTCTGATTTATACCGGAATATCGGTATAGACATCGAGAAACTTGCGGGATTAAAATTTGATAAATAGACTAGTCTGCGAAATAAGTATATGATTAAAACGAAACTACCAACCGATACTCAAATCAAAAACTTACACAAAAAATACGCCAAAACTGATACTGATTTTGCTTTGATTTACACTCACTGCCAAGTGGTTGACACAATTGCGGCGCAGCTTTTGGACAGCCGACTATACCGCTAGCACGCCCGAGGAGCGGCTGTTAATGTACGCTGACAAATTTCATTCCAAAAGCAAACCACCCAAAGAGCCACCATATTTTTGCACGTTTGAATGGTATTATAATCTGGTGCAAAAATTTGGCAGCGATAAACAAGCCAAATTTCAGGCGCTAGCAGACGAGTTTGGTAAGCCGGATATTGCGCTTGTCGCCAGTAAGTTTGGTTTTAGTATTAAAGATGTAAATTAGCGTCGGGTTGGTGCAGGTGACTTGCAGGTTATAAATTAGCAGCTTAACACGTAGACTTGACCGTCTGGGAATATTTCGCCATAATAATACGTAATGAAAAGAAGCCTTATTATATTGTGTGCGTTAATCTATGTCGCTTGTGCTCCAACGGTTAGCGCCGAAGGTCCAACTATGACTCTATTGACTGAGCGGCAGCTTAATTTGGTGCGCAGTAATTGTGCGACAACTAAAACTGTTTTAGAGCGTATTCGTGCTAACGACGCTTTGGTGCGCATCAACCTCGGCCGCGAATATGATGCAATTTCTACCAAACTGATGGCGCCGATGAATAGCCGTATTGCTCTCAATAAGCTCAACGGCATCGACTTAACCAAGACAACCGTCGATTTCGACCATCAAATCGGACAATTTCGCAACTCTTATCAGCGTTACGAGCAGATAATGTCGCATATAGCCCAGACGGATTGCCAAGATAAGCCAGCAGATTTTTATATGGATATTGAACGAGCGCGTTATTATCGCGGTGATGTACGAAAAGCAGTAGTCGAACTCGAAAAGCTAATTAAGCAATATAGCTCACAAATCGACAAATTAGATTTGTCAAAAACAGGTTTGAGTAGTCAAGGAGGTAGTAATGACTAGACTTCACGCTCGTGCTCGCCTGAAAAAGCGGGCTGATCATATTTGTCAGCGGTGCGGCTTTGCGGCTATGCTGGTCTGTGTAATTATAGTATCGCTCGTCATGGTGGCGGTAGCTTTAGAGATGTATAACACCAGCGGTGCAGCACAAGTCGATTTGAGCCGCCCAGGTTTTAGCTCTGTGCAGAAGCAGGCTGGCGCTAGCGAAGAAACTGAAAAAGGTTTCTCGGCGCAAGGGGAGATTGATCAAAAAACTATCAAAGATTTTAAAAATGTATACGACAAACACGCCAAACGTGCGGCTGCATCGACCAGTTTTGGTGGCGAGGCGCTATCAGATAGTTCAATTCAAGTCTTCAATGAACGTTCATCGGGAACAGCACCAAGCGGAGAGGCTTCAAACTAGTGAGCGAACTGCTCAACCCTGACGATTTTGTTATCGCCCGCAAGCGCAAAAAATACAAATTTGCCAAGTTTCATAACGCCGAGAATTGCTTTGAGTTTGACGAATGGCGCGATTTTTACCAGCAGCGCCAGCCGAGCGTCTCCAGGCTGGAGATTGGTGCTGGCACTGGTTTGTTTAGCGTCGAATTAGCAGCGCGTTGTCCAGATAAGCTGTTTGCGGCGATTGACGTTAAGGCTGACCGCCTGCAAAAAGGCGCTTACGCCGCTCTAGAAAAAGGCCTGGATAACATCTATCTTATCCGGGCGCGCGCCGATCAAATTGGGGAGTTAATTCCGCCAAAATCGTTAGAAAATATTTGGGTGACTTTTCCCGACCCGTTTCCGAAGAAGCGCGCTGCCGGGCGGCGGTTGACGCATCCGTATTTTTTGCGTCGTTACGCGCAATTATTGCAGCCTGGCGGCGAGCTGCTTTTCAAACACGACGACCGCGACTTTTTTTGTTGGAGTTTGGAGCAATTGGTGGCAGAAAAATGGCAAATTACAGAACTGAGCTTCGATCTGCACGAATCATCTCTGGACGACGAGTACAAAATCATGACGACATACGAGCAGCGATGGCTGAACGAGGGCAAGGCGATTAATTTTGTGAAGGCTACGCGTTGATGCTGTGTTATAGTGCCAGTGGAAGCGGGTTAGCCCTCGCTAGCACCCTGCCAAGCAATGTCAAACAGGCGCGTTTGCACCGAGGCTAGGCTGGCGTTGTCGATAATTACTCCGTGCATAGAGTTATATTTGTCCAGAGTAATAATAGCCATTTTGCTGGCATACAATATTGTGTAGCAGCCGTCATCTAGCTTTGGCCCGGCTAAGTAGCGGCTATCCGCTAAGCCTGTTGTCGCGCGCAGGGGCTTGGCGTGACGCAAGACGCGTACTCGCAGGTTTCGTTTGGCGCGTTCGCGGCTAAAATTCGGAAAGTTGTTGTACAGATAGCGGCTGACGCGCGGTGAAGAGATTACGCGGTATAAGTTAATCTTTTGCAGTCGGCAGGTACTTAATATATCGCGCAAAATATTTGCCAAACCTTCGTCGCCTTCGTAAAATGCCGCCATATGCCGGGTTTCGGCGATTTTGTTTGCGGTTCGCAGGCGGATAATGTATTGATCAAGCTGCTGGCCGGCTACCTGTAAAGCTTGCTGCTTCTCGTGTAAAATTTCTGCCAAGACAGCTGGATCTTCGGCGCGGTAGCGCAGCTGCTTGCTCTGAGTGACGCTGTTGACAAGTCCGGCTGCGCGCAGACTTTTGATAGATTCATAGACGCTGCCGCGGTTAATATTCGTTGTTTCTGCGATGGCTCGCAGCGAACTGTTAGGAATTGCCAGCAGCGCCTCATATACGCGTTTGTCACGAATAGACAAGCCAATGATCGAAAAATCCATATCTGTAATATAGCATAAATTATAAAATTGTCATAAAATATCAACCATTTTGTCTGGAATCGGCAGCAGCGGTACGATATGATTTGCTGGTAACGAAAGGAGAATGTTATGGCTATTAGAAAAGCACCGGAAGGTTATGGAATTACAAGAAATATAGAAGGGCCTACTAAATGGTACCCGGGTCCGCCAGTGGGTGAAGGTGGACGTATTGTTTCAGTGAGTATGTCAGAGGATTTGTTTAGTAAATTGACAACAATAGCGAAAATGGGAGGAAAAACTCTGGGCTGTGTTGTAAGAGGAGCTTTTGAAGAATACGCTAAAAAGCTAATTGAAGATGAAGATCCAGAATTTCTACAAGAAGTAGAAGACCTGGTTGCACGTTTAGATAGATATAGTTCAAGCTCAAACCCTCGCGAAAGCGAATAATTAGGTTCACGCCAAATAGCCCGCGGCTGGTAGTTGCTGCTATAATACGTACAAACAGGAGGGGAACATGAATTTTCAAGATTATTCGCAAAAAGCTATTTCAACGCTAACGAGCAATCACGCCTACGGCGATATCAGCGCTGATTTGATGGCGCAAATACTAGGTTTGGCTGGTGAGTCGGGCGAGGTGATGGAAAAGTTCAAAAAGCTAATCCGCGACAAGCAGGGCAAACTAACTGTCGATGATCGCGCGGAAATTATCAAAGAATTAGGTGATGTCCTGTGGTATGTCAATTCGGCGGCGCATTTGCTCGGCTCTAGCTTGGAAGAGGTGGCGCGGCTTAATAACGAAAAGCTAGCCAGCCGCCAGCAGCGCGGCCAGCTGCATGGCAGCGGCGATAATCGGTAAAATTTGGCATTGCTTACTTAAACTCTTAGTTGAATTATGCTAAATCGCGGCTTGAGCCGGCGAAACTCTAAATCTTCAGATGCTGCCGCAGCCACTCGTCAATGGTGCCAGCGCCCATGCAGAGGACGAGTTTACCTAACTCGCGGTCAAGCATGATAGACTTCCACAAATCATCGTTGAGGCTGGCAATATGTACTTCGGGGCGGGTGAGGTTTTTGGTTAAGTCTGCGGGCGTCAGTATCGGTAAATCCGGATTCTCGCGCGTCAAATATGTCGGTAGCCAATATACGCTGTCAGCGTAGCGAAAAACCTCATTTGTGTACATTGATTGAATTTCGTGCTGGCGGACATTTTGGTGCGGCTGGTAAACGAGAGTTACTTCACGGGATATCTCGTGCGCCATTTGCAGCGTGGCATAAATTTCGGCTGGGTGGTGACCATAATCGGAGTACAGGCCAGGCGCCAAACGCTCAAATCGCCGCTGCGTACCAGGGAAGTTCTCGACGGCCACCTTCACAATATCAGGATTACCCAGCTTTAGCCGCTCGCAGGCTTTGGCAACCAGCGTGGCGTTGGCTCGATTATGCCAGCCTGGAATGCGAAAACTTTTAACTTCCTCGTCTTTGAGTACCCAAGATTTATTAACTGGTTCTAAACCGGTAAGAGTGTCCTTTTTCCAGAGAATAGATAGTTCGCTTTGTCCGAGAAATTGTTGGAAAGCTCTGGTATAAGCGGCTTGAGTTGGGTACGTATCTGGATGATCGTAATCTATAGAAGTAATCAGCGAAAGGTATGGGCTGAAATGCAAAAAGTTACGATCGAATTCATCGCACTCATATATGAAATATTCGCTGTTCGGCGCGTAGTGCCCGCTCGGCCCAAAACTGATAGTGGTGCCAATTGAATAACTGATTGGGACGCCGAGTTGACGCAGTACCCAAATCATCATGCCGGTAGTTGTCGTTTTACCGTGGGTGCCAGCAATAGCGATCATCTTGAGATTCTTCTCGCTCATAATATAGCGCAGTAGCTCGTCGCGCTTGGCTGTGTAAATGCCTAATTTTTGCGCTCTCACTAGTTCTGGGTGGTCAGCGGGCAAGGCTGCGGTGTAAACGAGCCAGTCGATACGGCGCTGCTTATGGCAGTATTCTAGGTAATCGCCAGACTGGTCATTAGTGACGACAATGCCGCGCTGCATTAATTCGCTAGTTTCTAGACTCGAGTGCGCGTCCGAGCCTTGTACGCTATGTCCGGCGTCGTGAGCCAATTCAGCTAACGGTCCGATAGCGACGCCGCCAATGCCAGAGAAATAAATATTCATACTTCTACTATAACGCAATCAAGCTGCTCGTGGTATACTATTAAGTAATGAAGGGCGGGAATAATGGCTGATAAACGCGCGGCGAGGCGAAATCTTCGGCGTCTTGAGCGAGTCAAGACCTGGCAGCTGTTGATTTTGTTTGTGCTGGTGTGTTTTGTAGCGGCAACTTTTTTGCGTATTAATAATGTTGGCATGATACAGCGCCGCAGTGCTGTGGCGACAGCTGACAAATCAGGCAACGAAACACAAATATTTAATCGTCTGCAAGATTTGCAGCATTACTCAACCACGCATATGAATGCTAGCAGCGGCGTGATTTATTTGCAGCATCAGTATGAACGCGACTCGCAAGCAGCTATCCAGAAAGCCTCGGCGGCGTCGTCCGAGAACGCGAGAGTTCACGCTCAGGCCGAGGCGGTTTGCCACCCGCAATATAGCGGCTGGTCGATGGCTTATATTCAATGCTTTGTTAACGAATTATCAAAATATCCCACCTCTGACAAACTCAAAGACCCAGAATTGCCCAACACCGAACTATACCGCCACGAATATACGTCGCCGCTTTGGACGCCTGATTTTGCTGGCTGGTCGATAGTTTTGGCGGTAGTGATTTTGGTAGTTATAGTACTGCGTTTGATTAGCCTTGTAATATTACACCTATTATTGCGCTATAAATATCGAGCTGCTTGACTGGTGCAGCTAGGGGTGTAAAGTGTTGACACTCAATGCAGGTTACGATAAGCTAACAGATGTAAACCAATACTAATAGGAGGTATAAAACAATGGCTTACAAGCACACGAATTCAAAGGGCGTCACTTATTATCTACACAAAACTGAAGTTACACTTCGCGGCGGCAAACCGCAAACCATCTACTTTTTCACTAAGGTAGAGAAAAACGAAAAGGGCGAGCCGTGCGATTTGCCAGAGGACCGCGTCGTGAAAGAAAACCCGCGCAATGGCTTTCTGACGGTTTCTAAGAAGAAATAAATTTTGCTGTTTTTTAAAACCCTCGGCTTGTCAGCTGAGGGTTTTTTGTGGTGGCAAAGTGCTTGCGTTTAGATAGTAAGTTTGCTACTCTAGATATGTAAACAAACAGGTGCACAAAATTACCTCCCCGATTACCCTAAGGGAGGTTTTTTGATTTCTGTGGTTGATTATGGTGGTGGGGGCGGTTGGGATCGAACCAACGACCAACAGGTTATGAGCCCGCTGCTCTAACCCCTGAGCTACGCCCCCATTGCTGATATTATAGCGTAAAATCATTACGACGTACAGATTATTTGTTGACTGGCTCGATTTGCTTATGTTACTATGTCAAGTATATAACCCAAGTGAGGTAGGAGTATGAAAATACACAGGAAAAATATCAAATATAAATATCGCCGTGTTGGCGTTGGAATAACCGTATTCATTGCGGTATTAAGTTTGGTGCTGGTGAATTTGCCGCGAGCTCAGGCGTCGCAGCTTAACAAAAAGTACTCTTTTATTAAAACCAATTACACCGTCCCAACGAGTAATGTCGCGTGGGTAGCGCCGAATGGCAACGACACCTCAGGTAATGGTTCCGAGGGTTCGCCGTACGCTACATTCAAGAAAGCTCTCAGCTCTATTAGTAATGGCGGCACGGTAGTCGCGAAGTCAGGTATTTATCGTGAACCGCATTTTTTCATCTCTGGCGATAATGTGACTATTCAAGCGGCGCCGGGGGCAGAAGTTTGGCTAAAGGGCAGTGATGTCGTAAATTCATGGACTAGTGAAAATGGCATATGGAAAACAACTGGGAATTATCACAACTTCTGTCATGTTTGTACCACAAATGCCAATCCAAGCGTTGAAGGTACCGCGGCCTACCCAGAACAGGTCTTCATTAATGACGAGCCGCTAAAGCAGGTTAAAACCAAAGCAGAGGTAACGCCTGGTAGTAATACTTTTTATGTCGAAGACAACACTCCTACTACACTTAAAACTCCTAACAATAATGCAGACGGCTATAATATTGGTCAGCAAGATGCGATATCTTATTATATTGGCAAGAATCCAGCTAGTGGCGTAACCGAGATATCAGAGCGGGCGCGAGCTTTCACTAGTACTGGCAAAAACGTTTCCGTGAAAGGCATTAACGTTGCTCAGTATTCGCCTGTTCAGGTTTGGGGTTTTAAGGATCCTTACGATCCTGCCGCTGAAAGAGGGGTTTATTCGGGTCCAACTGCGGTGAGTATTAATGGGTCTGGCTCGCTAGTTCAAGATATGATTGTCACTCAAAGTGCAAGCCAAGGCCTGTTCTTTAACAAAGCAGAGTCGTCGACGGCGCGCGGCGTAAAGGCGATAGATAATGGCGGCTCGGGAGTTGGGGCTAACAAATCTCACAACACAGTATTTACTAACGGTGAATTATATGGCAACAATGCGGAAGGTTTCTTGACGATTGGCTGCGGAGCTTATTGTACGATGGCTGATATCAAAGTTACGCATACGCGAAATTTCACATTCCGCAATAATATTGTTGATTATTCTCGCGACACTAAAGCGTATTCTACTGCTGCCAACGCCAATAACGAAGGTATGATTGGCTTTTGGTGCGACGAGGGTTGTGTAGAAACGAAAATCGTTGGCAACTTCTTTACTAATTCTCCGCTTGCTATCATGTATGAGGTTTCTGGTAATGGTATAATTGCTTCTAATATAATCGAAAGTTCCGGTACGGGTATTCGTGTAGCTGGTAGCGATGATGTTAAGGTGTATAACAATACCATATCTCGCACTTATCGGCCAATATACATATTTGAAGACAGTCGTGTTGACGGATGTAATTATTGGAAAGGCGGGTCCTGCGTAGCTAACGAAAGTTGGTCGCAGGGGCTGGGCCTAGATTGGAATACTTCGGGCGTTGAATTGTATAACAACATTATATCTTCGCGGCCGTTAGCTCGAGCAGAGGATCTTTCTGGCGGTAATTATCAACGCGCGTATTCACTGCGTGTTGAAGGATCTCAGAACGATCAAAATAGACCGTATGTCGATGCCAACGATATGCTCAAAGGGTTTGATCATAACGTATATTACCGTAACGAGTCAGACGATATAAATTTGTCAGTGTGGGATTTCAAACAGATTCCTTCAAAGACTGATACAGTTATAAGCAGAGCTTCTGATATCGCGAATAATCCAAAATTGTCGAACTCGATTGACGGCCGCGATGCGCATTCGCTTGATACTTTTGGCTCGCGAGCAAATAATCCGTATTTCGTGAAAGAAGCAGCAAATAATAACGACTACAAAAAGAGCAATTACAATCTCAAACCAGGTAGCCCAGCCATCAACAAGGGTAAACCGTTATCGAGCGACGTAGCGCAAGCGATTGACCCAACAGGCAAAATTGTTAAAGCTGGCGTACCGGTAAATGCTGGTGCTCTGGTTAATGTGCTGATGGACGCGACGGGCGGGCAGACTCCGCCGACACCTCCAGTAACTGTCAATATTCCTGATGCTGGCCTCAAGGCGGCTATCAATAAAACGCTTGATAGCAATCGTCCGAGCACTCAGGATATCACAGTGGACGAGCTAGCTCAGTTGACGCAACTTACCGTAGACGGCGGTGTCAAAGTCAAAAATCTAACAGGTCTCGAGAAGGCAACTAATTTGCAAGAGCTGAAGATCGACAATAACGAAGTTGCTGATTTGGCGCCTTTGTCATCGTTAGCAAAATTGACCAAGTTGACAATGACAAATAACAAAGTCGCGTCGATCGAACCGTTGGCGCATTTGGCTAGCCTAAGCGTACTTTTAGCGTCTGGTAATCCGATCGCTTCGACCAAGCCGCTAGCTAATCTGACACATTTGACACGAGTAAGTGTAGATAGTAAATCGACAGCGTTTGATATTTCTGATTTTGCCAAGAGTGCGGGCACCTTGACGACATTGCAGTTGTCTGGTGTTGATAATGGTACGCCGCAGCTAGCGCATAGCGAAGTTCTAAAGCAACTTACTAAAGTAACAACTCTTCAGGTATCGTCAACTTCGTTAACTAATAACGATCTGAATAACATTGGCGCGATGACGCAGCTAACGTCGCTGCAAGCAGGCCGCAGTAATATTAGCGATATGTCGTTCGCTCACCACTTAACTAAATTAACTAAGCTTGACGTTTCTAATCAGCGTGTCCGTATGAGTACGAGTACAACACCGTTTGAATCGCCGCTCAAAGATGTATCGGGTACGGCTGTTGCCATAACCAACAGTGCTGATTTGGCTAATGATGGGGCTGGTCGTGTCAAAATTGTCTCGCCAATTTATGATAATAATGCTCATGAGTTGTCAGCAACTTGGACCAAGAATGTTACAGTTGGCGCTGCTACTGCCCAATTCAACGGTCAACTAACAGTGTCTGCAACGCTGCCGAAAGCTGATAAAGCTCAGCTCCAAGCGCAAATTGATCGCGCGAATAACTCTGCAGATTATATCAAAGCAGATGCGGCGGTAGCTAGTGCGCTGTCAGCTGCGAAAAACGTTGTTGCTAAACCAAATCCGACACCTGCCGAAATTAGCCAAGCGACAAATGACCTCAAGCAAGCGCTTGACGCCGCAATAGCCAAAGAAACGGCAGCTCAAGCGGCCGCACGGACAGCGGTTGATAAGGCAAAAAACAGTAAGTCGCCTGCTGATATTCGCGCTGCAGAGGCACTTTTAGCGCACGTTCAGGACACAGACAAGAAATCAGCGATGCAAGATGAGCTCAACGCCGTCAAACAGGAAATTACCGATGCGCGGACAGCCTTATCGAAATTGATTGACAAGGCGAAGAACACGCCGACGGATGGTCTAGCGGCCGAGACTGTTGCTGCTTTGAATACCGCGATTGCTGCAGCTAAAGCAGCCAATAACAACCAAGAGTCGACTGTGGCGCAGCTCACTGAGGCTAAAACCAAATTGCAATCAGCTCTTGATAATCTCAAAACCGATAAGACAGCGCTAGCCAAAGCTATAGCGGATGCTGACCAAGAACCAGTTTATATCAAGAACGATTCAGCGGTTAAAACCGCCCTGCAACATGCTAAAAATGTTTATGCTGCGGCTAATCCAACGCCAGCAGAAGTCAGCACAGCTGTCAATAATTTGAAGTCGGCAATTAATGCTGCTAAAAAGAAAGAAACTGATGCTCAAACAGCTGCTGCCAATGCGGTTGCGGCAGCAGAAGGTGCTAAAACAGCGCAGTCGATAACGGCGGCTCAAACTCTCGTTGACGCTGTCCAAGACTCGTCAGTCAAGTCTGCTTTGCAGGTGCGGCTTGACGCTGTATCGCAGCAGCTCAGCAATGCTAAACAAACGCTTGGCACACTTATTACTAAAGCTGAGGCTGTCGATACGACTGGTATGAGTGCTGACACTGTCAATGCGCTAAAGGCTAAAATTAAGCAGGCTAAACAAGTTTACAATGACGCTTCAGTATCAGTAATGCGCCTGCAAACGGCGGCGTCAGAGTTGCAAGCGGCTCTCGATGCCTTGCGGCCAGACAAGACTACTTTGCGCGACGTGATTGCTCGGGCGGAAGCGCAGCCAGCGTATATCCGAAACGATCCTGCAGTCAAATCTGCTTTGCAGCATGCCAAGAACGTTGAGGCCGCTGCTAGCTCGACGCCAGCTGACATTAGTTCCGCGATACAACAGCTCAATTCGGCAATTATTGCTGCTCAGAAGAAAGAAGCTGACGCCCAGGCGGCCGCGCAGGCAGCTGTTGCCGATGCTGAAAGCCAGAAAACTGCTCAGTCTATAGCGCATGCGCGAACACTAGTCGATAAAGTACAGGATCAAGCCGTTAAGACAAACCTTCAGGCGCGCCTAGATGCGATTGTTGTCCAAACCTTTGTCAATAAGCAAACAATTCGCCAGGCAAACAATACCAATATTACGCTGTCTACCTCAGGCGATAAATGTTACAACATCAAAAACGCTACCGCGGTAGGGCAGCCGAAAAATATTCCGACTGGCTATCAGATGCAGGGTTCGGCCAAGTTTACGATCAACTGTGACGGACATGCGCAGCCAGCGGTTGGGTATACTACCAAAATTACTCTCGAATTATCGCGTATCTACAAAGTTAATCGCCTAAAAGTAATCAAGTACAGTATTAATGGCGCTAATGCTACCGATGTTACCGAGAAAGTCACATTCAAAACATCAGTCGATGGCAAACGCACTATTGTTGAATACTCAATTACCGACGGCGGCTTTGGCGATATGGATAAGACCGATAACGGCGTTATCGACGATCCGGTTATAATTTATGAGCGGTCGGAGAATACTACGCCAGCTAATGGTGGTAATCAACCTGGAGCTCCAGCAAAGAATGGCAAGACTACCGCTAACGGCGGACGCTTATCTGAAACTGGTGATAGCCTATACGGTTATATTATCGGCGCTAGCGTGCTGGTGCTAGGTGGCGCTGCCGGCGTATACGCTATCATCCGTCGTCGCCAGTAAGAGTCTTTTTATCTCGCTATCTCGATTACCGCTCATGGTTTATAATAGTTGATAGATGAAACTTGTTGAAAGATTACGCCAACAACTGCATTATATCTGGTTCAATTATGCGAACTTTAACGGATTGGTGCTGTTGTTGGCGATTATCATTGCGGTTAGCTGGGTGATGGGTACAATGTCGACGATCCAGACGAATTTTAGCGCCCAACGAGCACTCGACGAAAAAAAACAACAATTACGGCTGGCGCAGCTAGAAGTAGAGACGCTGAAATACGAACAAAATTATTATAAGAGCGATGAATATAAAGAGTTAGAAGCGCGCAGTAAGTTAGGTCTGGCAGATCCTGGCGAGAAGCAGCTAATACTGCCAGAGAATAGCGCTGCAGTGAAATCTCTCGACAGCCAGGACGATAGCTCATCTTATGTTAAAACAGCTCCACGTAACAATACACCTGCCGTGCACAAGTCAAACTTCCAACAATGGATTGATTTTCTGACTGGCAAAACTGCTGCTTCGCGCTTGCAGAAGTGATACGTAGTTTGCTATAATAGTACCCGTATCGCGGGGTGGAGCAGCCTGGTCAGCTCGCTTGGCTCATAACCAAGAGGTCGCTGGTTCAAATCCAGCCCCCGCTACCAGGAAAAAAGCTCAACTTTTGGTTGAGCTTTTTTCTTGGTTAACTGACTGGGGTTTAAGCTAATTTGCTAGCAGCGACCCGAATAGCTTCGCTCCAGCTCAAGAAAACGTGCGGCGTGTCTGCTAAGTCTTTGGCGGTTAGGCCGTGTCGCACAGCTAGGGCGATTTCGTGGATGCTATCGCTAGCATTCGGCGCGACAATAGTACCGCCGGCTATAACGCCTTTCTTGTCGCATACTAGCTTGACGAAGCCGTCGCGGAAATCGCTGGTATTTGAGCGGCCGATGATTGATAGCGGTGCCATAGCTTTGTTGATTTTGAGGTCGCGTTTGATACAATCGTCTTCGGTCAGGCCGACAGAAGATACCTCCGGAAAGGTGAAAGTTGTCCGCGGTGTAGCAGTATAATCTGGCGCGATTTGATTCTTTGAAAAAAGGTTATGAGCAGCAATCCGCGATTCTAACAGTGCAGTATGCGTGTGCTCAGAGTTGCCGATAATATCCCCAGCTGCATAAATGTGGCGTGCGCTCGTCTGTAAATATTCGTTAACATGGATGCCGGTTGGGTCGTATTGGACGCTGGCGTTCTCTAATCCTAAATCAAGGTTTGGCCGACGTCCAGTCGCCACCAAGATATCCTCGACACGTACCGACTTTTCGACACCGCCGCGCAGGAATGATACGCGGTAGCCGAGTCCGTCTTTGACTGCTGCGACTGTTCGTGTTTGCGTCAATGACGTAATGCCTTTATGCTTCTTGAGGTAGGCTTCTAGCAGCTCGCCAACTTCTTCGTCTTCTTTTGGTAAAATGCGGGCAGCGATATCAGTCAAATAAACCCTAGTACCGAAAGTAGCCATCAGCTGCGCAATCTCGACGCCAACGCTGCCAGCACCTATGATGTAAAGGCTCTTCGGTGGACGCATCGACTCTAAAATGGTGCGCGCTGTCAAAAATGGGATTTCGTCTAATCCTGGCACTTCTGGCGCTACCCAGTGCGAACCCGTAGCGACCAGGAATCTTTCGGCGCTAATGTGCTTGCGTCGAACGGAAATTTCATTGGGCGACAGAAAGTGGGCATGTCCAGTATAGGTAGTGATGCCTTGGTTTTCGTAAAATTTGCGATTACCAGCAGCCCCGGTTCGCTTAACGGCGAGGTCTTTCCAGGCGCGAATACTCGGATAATTGTAGCCAAGCGTGTTAGAGCGTAAGCCGAACTTGGTGCCGTGGCGTGCTTGATCATAGAGGTGCGCGACGTGTAATAAGGCGTTGGTTGGTACATCGCTCCAGTTAGGCGAATCGCCGCCGAAGGTGTCTTCCTCGATAATTGCTACGCGCGCGCCATTGCGAGCGGCGATAGTGGCAGCGGCTGATCCGCCAGCTCCGCTACCGATAACTACTAAATCGTAATCAAATTTATTGTGTCTCTTCGCCATTCATGTCTCCTACATCATTTTTTTGTGGTGTTTATATAAATATGCTGCGTCAGGATGATTATGTTCTAGAAATCGTCCAGCTTGCGCGCGAATATCGGTAGTGGTGATATCTGATTTTTGGCCGCTCCAAGCTTCGACCTCGCGAGCAGCTTGATCGGCTAAATTGCGGGCTAACCCTTCGGGGCTTTTAGCGCTAAGGCAGGCGGCGTACAGGCTAGCGCGCAGCTTTTTGGCATCGAAATCTTCTGGCGGGCGTTTGCCTCGTTTGAAAACGGTAACTTTCATACAGCATTCACTTGAATGATTAAGTCGGAAACAGTATTAACGTATATATAAAAACCGAGGATAATCAAACCCAGCCCGGCAGCGAATTGTAAAAAGTATTTGTTTTGTTCGCGCCAGCGCTGGATGCGACTCAGTTGGCGTCCGCTGCCAATCAATAGGGTAACGATGAGCAGCCCGAGCGAAGCAGCTAGCGTATAACCTGCTGCGCCAACGATTTGCCAAATCGGCGGCAGCCCGATGATGGCGCAGGCTGCGGTAATGATTGGCACGATGGTAAATAGTAGTTCTGCAACAACGCTAGTCAATCCTAGACTAAACGCTTCGGCGGCAAGGCTGGCTTTGGCGGTGCGTTTACGCAAGAATCGGGCAAAACTGCGTGAAATCCACAATTCGGTACCTTCGGTTTTACGATAGTAAAAAAGGATAACTGCCAAGCCAACGATCATCAGACCAGCAGTCAAAGTGATCCACAACAAATTACTGTGCGGCGCGAATACACCGATAGCATAACTAGCGAAGCTAACACACAAAAGCGTCATAGTAAAGGCGCCAGCTACAAAGCTAAATAACAGCCGTAACGTGCGCCGAGCGGCCAGCTTGCGTCCTAAGGCATGCCCCGATAGAGATGTAGCCATACTAACGCTTAACTGAAAGCTAGCGTGGATAAGTCCTGCCAGGGCGATGATGCTAACAGCGATAAGAGTATTCATGTTTGTCTTGATAATCCTTATCTTATTTATACCATAAGCGGTCTGGCGAAGTCAAAAGATTTTGTAAAAAGCTATTGCTTTTTTGGCAAGTTTGTGTTATACTAAAAGTATAAGTAATTAACTTATACAAAAAGGAAAAATAAAAATGGAAGTCACCGAATCAAATAACTCATTACATAACGAGAATGCCACCTGGAATCGGCCGCGTACAACGGTTGAACTGCGCGAATTTATTAATCGCCGTAATGACCTGTTAGACGTTGAGGATTTTGCGTTTTAGCGGCAGTTTAAGCGCAAAGAAAAATCCCCGCGGCAAAGGCGGGGAGCTTTCTTTGGTAGCACTGACTGGGATCGAACCAGTGACCTTAGGCTTATGAGTCCTACGCTCTAACCAACTGAGCTACAGTGCC
>CAUTSQ010000018.1:0-15489 GCA_963541395.1 uncultured Candidatus Saccharibacteria bacterium
AACTTGAGCAGATGATTTCTGACGGTCAGATTGTTAATTACTCTATGCTAGCAGCGTGGACGTTATTCAAAACCGCACCGATGAGATAGGGTTTCTTGTGCTATAATAATCTCAAAAGCGGGCGATCATCATGCGCGATGTTTCTCTGTTAGGGAGTAGAAAGGAATTTATATGGCTCAACCCGAACCAATCATAACAGTTGACCAACTCGTCAAGACGTATGGGGATAAGAATGTCGTCGATAGCGTGTCGTTTGAGGTCAAGAAAGGCGAGATTTTCGGTATCCTCGGGCCAAACGGCGCTGGTAAGACGACGACACTAGAGATGCTGGAGGCGCTCCGGCCGATTGATGGCGGTACGGCGACTATCGACGGAATTGATGTTGCCGGGGAGCCCAGGCGCATTAAAAACATCATCGGTATTCAGCTGCAGTCGACAACGTTTTACGACAAGCTGACTCTGCGCGAACAATTGAAAATGTTTGCTAGTTTGTACGGACAGACGGTTGACGCCGACGCGCTGTTAGCCAAGGTGCAGCTAACTGACAAGTCCAAAAGCTACGTCGAGCAGCTCTCAGGCGGGCAAAAGCAACGTTTTGCTATCGCTTCGACGTTGGTCAATAACCCGACGGTGCTATTTCTTGACGAGCCGACCACGGGTCTTGATCCGCAGGCTCGCCGCAATCTCTGGGATTTGATCAAAGAGATTCGCGACGAAGGTATTACTATCGTGTTGACCACGCATTATATGGACGAGGCTGAGCTGCTGTGCGACCGCTTGGCGATTATGGATAATGGTAAAATTATCATCATTGATACGCCGCACAATCTGATCCAGCAGCTACTGGCGCGCGGTTTCAAGAAAAAGCAAGTTGTCGAGCAGGCCAATTTGGAAGACGTATTCATTGATTTAACAGGAAAGGCGATTCGGGATTAGTATGAAAAAATATTGGACTGGTGTATTCGGGCAAGTACGCGCCCAGCAAAAACGTTTCGTCCGCGATAAAATGTCGCTGTTCTTTACCTTCCTGTTTCCGCTCATCTTCTTGTTGGTGTTCGGCTCGATTTTTAATAATCAATCGACCAGCTTTGATATCGCGATTATCAATAATTCGCAGACGGAATTTGCTAAAAGTTTCGTCAAAGGCGCCAAAGACAATGCCAAAGACTCGATTCTCAAAATCAAAGACGTCAAGGATATGAACGAGGCTCGTGAGAAGATGAAGCGTTCGGAGCTGAACGGTATCATTGAACTACCAAGCGATTTTGGCGAAGTGAAGGGTGAGGGCAGGGATGCTCGCCCGACTGGTACAATCAACGTACTGTACGCCAAAGGTTCCGAGCAAACCGGTAGCGCCCTAACGGCGGTGATGAACCAGATTGCCAATGGAATAAATAAGCATTTGGGCCAGCCAGAAGCGCCGCTGAAAGCCGCTGGCAAAGCTGTTGGCGACGAGCAGCTGAAGTCGTTTGATTATACCTTTACCGGGCTGCTGGCGTTTAGCTTGATGAGCATGGGCATCTTCGGTTTGGCGAACCAAATGCCGGCTGAAAAGCAGCGCGGCTCGTACCGCCGTCTGCGGGCGGCGCCGTTTACCTCGGGCCAGCTGATTATCTCCATGGCGATTCACTATACGATTATCTCGCTGCTCAGTTTGATCATGATGATCGTTGTCGGCACGCTGCTGTTCCATTTCAATATGCGCGGTGATTGGCTGCTGTTCTCATTGATGTCGGTGATTTCGGCGATGATGATGGTGGGCTTAGGATTATTAATCGGCGGTTGGGCGAAGAACGAAAATCAATCAGCTCCTCTGTCTAATTTGATTTCTTTCCCGATGATGTTTCTATCTGGAGCATTCTTTCCGGCATTCCTCTTTCCAGAATGGTTGCGCGGCGTAACGCAATTTATCCCAATGACGCCGGTTGTGGATGGCTTCCGCCTGATCATGACCGAGCAAGCTAGCCTCATCGAAGTCTTGCCGCAAATCGGCGCCGTCGCCGCCTGGACTCTCGTTATCTACATCGCCGCGATTAAGTTGTTTAGGTGGGAATAATATAATATCAATGAAAATAGCCCGCCGAACGAGCTCAAGCTGAATGCGGATCTTTCAATCCGAGAAACAAGTAACTGTCTCAATCAGATTGAACGCATTCGGCGAGCTATTTTCGGCGGGCAGAGCCCTTGTGAGTCTTCAGTCTCTGGGTGTCACCTTGAGCGCGTCCCAAAGGAGGGACTTGAAGATCAAGCGAATCAGGACGGCCTGCCAGAAGGTGATTTCGGGCATCCATGCCGCGCCTGTCCCGCGAAGCAAAGCGGCGAGCAGGACCATGGCGATCGCGGAGACCGCGAGGTTCACCATCCAGACGACAACCATGATGATGGTTGTCGTCATAGAGCGCTCTCTGTACATTGTTCTCTCCTTCCGAGAGAAAGCTTGCTCAAAGCTAAAGGGCGACTTCCGCCCTTTATCCGAAACTTTGAGCAAAAGCTAATATATATATATCACTAATAGAATAAAATGTAAATGAATTTTAGGCAAAAATGTGGCATTATATGTTTTTACGGCGTTTAATTCGAAAGATAAATTAATTGCCTATGTTAAATACGTCCACCTCCGTCGTCAAGAGCACTGTAGTATAATGAAATTAGCGTTAGCTATAGTATGAAAGCTATGCCAGAAGGGGGAATTATGACATTTGAAGAAGCGCAAGAGCTAGTGATGAATCATATTCGCGCGCGGAAGTGGGATGAGACGAATGATTCGCGCGGTTTGGCGATATCGTTATCGCTGGAAGCTAATGAATTATTAGAATATTTCCAGTGGGGCGATAAGCATATCGGCACCAAAGACGACATGGCGAGCGAACTGGCCGATATCATTATTTATGCTATTCAATTTGCCGCGCGCTTTGATATCAATATCCCCGAAGCGGTTGCTGCAAAAATTGCCAAGCAAGCCGAAAAATATCCGGTCGAGATTTTTGAGATTGAAGATGAAGCCGAGCAAAATCGCCGCTGGCTGGAAGCTAAGAAAAATTATAAGAAGGATACGACGTTATGAAAAAGAGGGTTGGCATGAATAAAAAACTTATTGCGATTATTTCCGTCATAATCATCTTGTGCGGAGCTGCGGCTGGGTTGTGGTATAACCGCCAGCATTCTGCCGAACAACCGAAAACTCCGTCTACTAACGTGTCCGACGCCGCCAAATTCAAGTCAGAATATCCGCGAGTGGCGGCGAACAATCGCTTCGTTTATGCCAGCGATAAAGAAGTCCTTAGTGTCTTTGATAGCGGCAGCGGTGTGGTTTTCTTGGGTTTTCCGCAATGTCCGTGGTGCCAGCATTTGAGCGAACACGTTGACCGGGCAGCTCGGGCTGAAGGTGTTGATAAAATATACTATTTGAACATTCGTGATGCCCGCGCTAGCAACAACGAAGTTTACCAAAAATTGGTCAAGAAACTAGAGCCGTATTTGGACAAAGACGACAGCGGCAAGCCGCGGATATTTGTGCCGGATGTATCAATTGTCAAGAATGGTAAAATCATTGGCCGCTACAAAGAGGAATCAACTGGCGGCGATAACATCACGCCGGATAAATACTGGACAACAGAGAGAATCGAGCGAACATCGTCGCAGCTGCGCGGATTTATGCGGCAGTTGAAAGGCTAATTTTCTGGATTAGCATCGTCTTTTGGTTGTTGTTTGTTGCTTTTACGCTGGCGTTTCGGTTTGATGCCGACCAGATAACTACCAATCGTCCAGTCTTTGGCAATCCTTGGTATGATAAACAACTGGATAATAATCCAGACCCCCAGCTCCGTAAGATAGAATCTACCAGGTTGTATGGTGTCTATGAAAAACGGATAAACTAGCGACCGGGTAACTACTGAGGCGAAGATAATAAGGGCTATATTGATGCAGCTGGCTAAGAATTTATTGCGTCGATTAGGAGCGGCGTAGTTTTCGTCGCTGAGTTTGACGCTGGGGACTTTATAGCCGATTAGCCATGTCAACATAAATCCGAGCAAGCAGCCAAAGGTATTGGTTATTAAATCATTAACATCAAATAGCCGATAACTACAAGGATATAAACCGAACACGCCAGTTAGCTGCGTCACCTCTATTAGTATCGATAAAAGAAAGCCGCTTAGCAACGCAAATTTCCAATGCTTGTGAAAATACGCTTTCATAAAAATGCCTAGCGGCACAAAGAAAACGATATTCATGACTAATTGCAGCGTGATATATAGAGTATCTTTGTTAGGCTGAACAACGTAGTTAACCCAGTTGAAGGGGATAAGCTGCGGCTGGATGTGATATGTTTGGCAAAAGGCAATCGGGTCTTTTGGTACTGGCGATAACGTAAAAAAGATTAGCCCTGTGAAATAGAGAATTGAGCCGTAGGAAAAGAATACATACGACCACGTTACGCGCCGGCGCATGATCAGCCGTGAAATGATGAATGGTATGGTCAAGAGGATGCATAAAAAAGGCCAGAAAGTTAAAGATCCGATCAGCGGCGCTGAAAACGAATTGAGAAATTTTAGCATTAATTAACGCCGCCAGCCTTCAAGATCGCCTTCAGTCCATTCTCGCCGCCAGCGAAGCCGCTGGTTTGGTAATCGTTGATGACCATGTATGGCAAACCGTTCACGTCAAGCGACAGGGCTTTTTGCGTGTTGCCGTTGATTTCTTGCTGGTGGGAGTCGCCTTTCATGCAGTCGGCGAACTTGGCGGTGTCCAGGCCGACATTCTTGGCGGATGTTTCAAAGTAGCTGAGCGGCAGCAGCGGGATTTCCTTTGGCACAGCGACGTTTTTGACACCGATGCCTTTGTCGAAGTAGTCCGTTTTGATGCGCGGCACGATGTTGTGAGTGTATTGCCAATATTTATCCTGGTCGGCGGCGCAGAACGCGGCTTTAGCGCCTTGCTCGGTGTTTGGTACTTTATCCTTTAACAAAGTGACGATTCGGTGTTCGTAGCGCAATTTGCCGGATTTGATATAGTCGTTTTTGAAAGAATCGTTGCTGGTGGCGTCTTCGACTTGGGCGCAGAACGAGCAGAAATAATCGGTGTAATCGATAAATACGTTTTTCGCATCTGCTGATCCTTGCGACATATGTTCGTTCCATGGTTTACCATTTCCGATATGCTGGTTCGGTGGCCGATTGACAATACCGTAGATAAATAAAGTGACGATGCCGATGACGATGATTGATAAAACAATCCAAATTGGGGCAATGCCGCGTTCTTGTTGATGACTCATGATTTTTCCTCCTGTTTGGCTAATTGTGCATAAACGAATGCGATTTGTCCAGATTTGTAAAGCGATGCCATGCTAAGTACAAGTGCCAATATGAGTACGATAGTACCAGCGACATTGGCGGCGGTAGCAGCCGCTGCGCCCGAGAAAAACAGAGTAACAATTGGCAAGATTAACGAGGTACCGCACGGTACGCAGCCGAGGCCGATAGCAGCAGCGATCGAGGCAATACCGCTGACGCTGAGTTGGCGGGCTACGTCTTGTTCGTTGCGCTTATTGCGTCGTGCTGTAAATATTACAACTGAAAGCGATAAGCCTTGCAGAATAGAGACGATCAGCAGCAGCGCGCCGTTTGGCGTGGTGAAACCTTGCTTGAATAGTTCGGCGAGCATGTTACCAGCAACAGCGAATTTATCGACAATTGATAGCCGCGACAAAAACAACGGTCCATAGAAGTTGCTGTTAATTGCAAAGAAAATAATAATAGCGAATAGTAAAGAAAACCCCGCCGCCAGCACGCTGTAGCGCGGCAATTTCAATAGCGCGCCGATACCAGCAGCGGCAGTTTTGACAGTTTCTTTTTGCTGTCGAATACGCTCCATATGATTCTTATTATACGCTAAAATTTGGAGAATTGGATTGAGTCGGCTTTAATGTTGAGATGTGAAATGGTATTATTGTATATATAAAACTGTGATTGGAGGGGTTATGGAAACGGGTGGCTTGACAGTGAAAAGCATTGCTAGTGCTCTTGATATAAATTTGATTTATGCTCGTCGTTTGTTTCAGCTATCACAAAAAAATAGTACCCTTGACGATATTAGGAAAATTGTTGAAGATAAGCCAAAGCCGTTTGTAAAATGGGTCGGAGGTAAGCGGCAGCTGCTTAAACAATTCCGTGAATTAAATCTATATCCGCCCGAGTGTTTTAACCCAGAATCAAATACATATTTTGAGCCGTTTGTTGGTGGCGGTGCAGTATTTTTTGATCTATTGCCAAAACATGCAGAATTATCAGATACTAACAGAGAATTGGTAATAACTTACAATGTCATAAAAGACAACGTTGATGGTTTAATCAAGTCGCTAAAAAAACATATCTATAACAAAGAATATTACCTAAGAGTTCGCGCTCAAGATATTAATGAATTATCCGATATAGAGATAGCGTCGCGTTTTATTTTTCTTAATCGAACTGGTTTTAATGGTATGTACCGAGTAAATAAGAGCGGTCAGTTTAATGTTCCATTTGGTCGATATAAAAATCCGCTTATTTGTGATGAGAATAATTTGCGTAAAGCCTCAGAAGCTCTGCAGGAAATTACTATTACTCATCGAGATTATAAAGATGTTCTAAAATTAGCGAAGATTGGCGATTTTATTTACTTTGATCCTCCGTATTACCCGCTTAATCCAACATCTTCGTTTACCGCCTATACTGCTAAGGGTTTTTTCGAGAAGGAGCAAATAGAACTTCGCAACACCTTTGTTAAACTGCACGAACGCGGATGTTTTGTTATGCTCTCAAATTCGGACACGCCATTTATTAATGAATTGTATTCTGGATTAGAGGGGGTTAGTATAAACAAGATAATTGCTGGACGTGCTATAAATTCAAAAGGATCAAAACGCGGTAAAATAAATGAGGTATTAGTAACAAATTACTAGGATTATGGAAAAAGATTTTAATTATTTAGTATCGACATTCAAGAGTTCAATTAAAACTTGGGATTATTTTGTAAATTGGAATAAGGTTTTTACGAGTAGTGCAGATATAGAAATAGTCTTAAATAAGCTCAATTATTTGCTCGGCAAGGATAATTTGTATGAGGAATTTTGTAAGTTATACGAATCTAATCGCGATATAGTGAAAGCGTTGCCTATATTGATTGCCGTACGCGATAGCAGGCTAGAAGTTTACGATAAAATATCAAAAGAATCAGAGCTTTATGATTTTTCAGCTCAAGAAGACGACGCCAACAAGTATTTTAATTTTTTGGATAAGACTGGACTAGTGAACTTATTTAAGAAAGACGGTGTAAAAAACTTAGTAGACTATGTTACAGGTGTAGAAGTTGGGCTTGATAGTAATGGCAGGAAGAATCGTGGCGGGACTTTAATGGAAGAGATTGTAGAATTATTTTTAGCTGATTTTTGTAGGCAAAATAATTTTGAGTATTTAAGTCAAGCTCGTCCAAATAGAATAAAAGAAAAATGGGATTACGAGATTAAAGTTGATAAATCAGAGCGGAGTTTCGATTTTGCTGTTTATAACCCCCAAACAGGTAAAATTAAATTATTTGAAACAAATTTCTATAATGGTGGAGGCTCAAAATTGAAGGCTGTTTGCGGAGAATTTCGTAGTTTATATGACGAGTTAAAACTGCAGAATATTGACTTTGTATGGATTACAGATGGTCTGGGGTGGCATACAGCAAAACGCCCCCTTGAAGAAACTTATAACCATAATGACTACATATTTAATCTCAGTATGCTTGAGCGTGGAGTATTAAATAATCTCTCATGGTAGCCAAACCAAGAAAACTTCATCCGGACAACTTTGAGCTAGAATGTACGACTGTTTGGGCATTTCCGCGCCGCGGTAACTGGGCGACACATAAATCCGATTGGCGAGGTAATTGGTCTCCAGAAGTTGTAAGAAACTTGATATTGCGATATTCCAGCGAAGGCGATATTTTGCTCGATCCAATGATTGGTGGTGGGACAACTGCCATTGAAGCAAAAATTCTCAATCGTCACATTATATGTTCTGATGTAAACGATAAGGCGCTGGAGCGAACAAAAATATCGTTAGATTTTGAAGTGGAAAATGATGCGTGGCAAAAGATTGTTAAACGCGACGCTCGAGATTTAAGTAAAGCCGAAGACGAAAGTATAGACTTTATACTTACTCATCCGCCGTACGCTGATATTATAAAATATAGCGGTGGAAAAATTAATGAAGATTTATCAAATATTCATGATATCGATGAGTTTACTGGTGAGATGGAAAAGGTAGCGGCTGAACTATATCGTATTTTAAAACCTGGTAAATTTTGTGCAATTCTAATTGGAGATACGCGACGTAATAAAATGTACCAGCCTATGGCGTATAAAGTTATGGATAGATTTTTAAGAGTAGGTTTTCAACTGAAAGAAGATATAATAAAACGCCAGTTTAATTGTAAGGCTACTGGTTTCTGGATTAATAAATCGCAAGAAAGTAATTTTTTGCTAATAATGCATGAACATTTGTTTATTTTTCAGAAGATCTGATACAAAGAAGTAAGAGTAACGGCTAAAATTATAAACTATACACCGAGTGTATAAAACTCTTGCAATAACTAAACACTGGGTGTATAGTAAAAGTATGAGCGTTCAATATACACTGTTAGGTTTTTTAGCGGAAGAGTCAAATTACGGCTATGAGTTGAAGAAAAAATATGACGGCTATTTTGGCAAAGATAAGCCAATTTTAACTGGTCAGATATATTCAACTCTGGCACGGCTCAAACGCGACAACAAAGTCAAAGAAATTACTGATACTAGCGAATCGGGCGGACCAGACCGGGTTCGGTATGAAATTACCGATGAGGGCAAGCAGGATTTACAAGCATGGTTGGAATCACCAGAGGCGCCGTCACCACAGCTGCAAGCGACGATGTATATAAAGGCGGTATTGGCGATTTTGAAAGACGGCGATGCGTCACCGTATTTGGATAACCAACGGCAGGCGCACATCCAGCGGATGCGCGAGCTGACAGCGCGGCGGCGCGATAGCAGTTTGTCGGACATGCTGCTGATCGATCATGCACTGTATCATTTGGAGGCGGATTTGCGCTGGATTGAATTAACTATTTCGCGGTTAACGCGACTAAAGGAGGAAATTTTGCATGAGCAAACCAATAATTAGCGCTAAAAATATTAAGAAGTCGTTCGGGCAAACGCACGCGCTGCGCGGCGTCAGCCTGGATGTCGAGGCGGGCGAGGTGCTAGCGATTATGGGTCCGTCAGGTTCTGGCAAGTCGACGCTGCTGCATAGCTTGGCGGCGATTACTAAGGTTGATAGCGGCGAGATTGATTTCGACGGACGGCGGATCGACAAACTGAGCGATGATCAGCGCAGTATTTTACGGCGCACCAGCTTTGGCTTTGTCTTTCAGTTTGGACAGTTGGTGCCAGAGCTGACAGCGCTGGATAATGTGGCGCTGCCGCTACTGCTTAACGGTGTCAAGCGTAAAGAAGCCTACCAACAGGCGAAAACATGGCTGAATAAGGTTGAGCTGGGTAATAAAGCTGACAGTATGCTCGGTGAGTTGTCGGGTGGACAAATGCAGCGGGTGGCGATCGCCCGGGCGATGGTGATTGAGCCAAAAGTGCTGTTTGCTGACGAGCCGACTGGTTCGCTGGATAGTTTGAATTCAGAAAAGGTTATGGAGCTATTCATTAAAACCGCCAAAGAGCACGGCACGACAGTCATCATGGTGACGCACGAGCCAACGATTGCTGCCTACGCTGATCGGGAAATTATTGTCCGCGACGGGCAAATTTCCGGTGTTGATACAGCGGTAAATACATCAATCAAACCCGGTAAAACCAATGCGGGGGCTGTCAAATGAGTGTCAGTTGGATGTTATTAAAAAAGTCTGGCCGCCAGTCGTTCGCGCGTCTGGGCTTGACTACGGTGGCGGTGGCGCTGGGGATCGTGCTGGTGTGCTACTTTACGGCTGGCGTCAACGGTCTAATGGGGCGTGTTAATGGATTAGCAATTAATACGGCGGCGTATCAGGCAGCCCGCGGTGTAACCGAACAAAAACCGATTGCTGGTGTCGAGCCGCTGAAAGTTGGCGGTACCCGTCGCGGTGATGCGTCGAAGTGGCGCGGTCAGTACATCCAGTCTTATTCAATGTATGGTACGGCTAAATCGCCGCAGTTTGCCAAACTGAAAACGCCGCGTCCTGGCGAATATTACTTGTCAAAAGCGTTGGCTGATGCGGTTGCTGAATATCCAGAGGATAATATCTTGGCGCGTTTTGGTAAAAATACCAAATACCTCGGCGTAATTCCTAGCGAATATACCGCCAGTCCGGATGCGCTGATGATAGTGCGCGGTGCTAGCGCCGAGGAAGTGGCCGAGAGCGATGCTTTTACCAAATCTCAGGGGCAGCCATCATACTTTGCTGACGTTTATCGGACGGACGCTAACGGATTAAAATCGGATGCTAAAATAGACCCGGTTGCCGTCATCGTATTTAGTGTCGGCGGGACAATCTTACTATTCCCGATTGTTATTTTCGTATCGGTAGCAACACAGCTGGGCGCGGCGCAACGCGAGAAACGTTATGCTGCTTTGCGGCTGATCGGTGCGACTAAGCGGCAGGTGGCACGGATATTGATGCTGGAATCGCTACTGGCGTCGGTGGTTGGCGTGATTATCGGGCTGGGTGCGTTTTGGCTGCTACAAGCGCCGCTACAGGATTTCAAGATGGACGGCATGCGGTTTAATCCTGATGATTTGGTGCTAACTGGCACGCAATACGTGCTGATTATCGGTTTGACGCTGGGGCTAACGATGTTTGTCAACTGGCGGCGGATGCGCCGGGCGCAGATTTCGCCGTTGGGTGTATCGCGTTCGGTTGAAAAGGTAAAGAAATTGCGCGCTTGGCGGGCGCTGGTGCCAGCACTTGGTATCGCGTTCTTTGCTTGGCTGTCGTCGAAGCCGGGGCGGGATTGGCTGGCGGCTAATAAAGAGTCAGCTCTGCCGTCGGTACTATTGATGGCGGCGCTGCTACTGGTGATGTTCGGCTTGATTCTGGCTGGCGGCTGGCTGACTAATAAGTTGTCGCTGCTGGCGGCGCGCTGGGCTAATAACGGCTCAATGCTGATTGCCGGCAAGCGTACGGCGGTGCACTCGCGAACGGTTTTCCGCAGTGTTAGCGGCGTGGTGCTGGCGCTGTTTGCGGGTAGTTTTTACTTGACGGCGACCAGCGGTATCGAGGGCTTAAATGCTCAAGCTATTAAGGATAACGGCTTTTCACAGTTGAAGCGCGGCACAGCAATCGTCATCGGTCGGTCGTTGCCCGGCGATATGACAGAGCAGCTGCAGCAGAAGACTTATATCACATCGGTGGCGACGATTTATCCGCGCGAGGATGGCGACGCGATTCGCTGCCAGGATTTGGCGGCGTACACCGAACACACGTGCCCAAATAACGCCCAGCCCGACCAGTTTGCGCTGTTAAATTTTGACGCGTCAGTGGTGAAAAACGTATCGCTGATTAACGACAAGGTTGATACAAACGGCGCTAAAGAATATTTGGTGACATTGAAATCAGACAATGACATCGAGAAATTGCGTACCTTGGTGACGGCGAAAGCTAATCAGTACGATTTGACCTATGCGGTGAGCGGCACTGACTCTAAAAAGCCGCATATCAATCCGACAATTCGCGAATTTGCCGATTTGGCTTATGTCGGTATCGGCGTGACGCTGTTCGTGGCGGTGGCGAGCTTGATCGTCTCGACGATTGGCGGGCTGATGGAACGCCGTCGCTCGCTGTATACGCTGCGGCTGAGCGGTATGCGCCTCGCTCAATTGAAGCGCTTGGTGATGGTTGAATCGGTGGTGCCGCTGCTGACCACCTCGATTCTGTCGTGCGGTTTTGGCGTGTGGACGGGAGCGGTGTTTACTAGTACATTCTCGACGACGCTGAAGCCAGTGCTGACGCCAACTTACTTTGCCATCGTTGGTATCGGTCTGGTGGCAGCCATCATTGGTATTTACTTGATTCTGCCGATGGTTGATAAGCTGACGCGGGCGGAAGCTAACCAAACCGAGTAGTTTTCTCGCGGAGATAATCTACCGAAAAGCGTTCCAGTTAGTGGCTGGGGCGCTTTTTCTTATAAAATTCGATAAAACTCTTACGCTTTTGCCTGGATGCGCGTATACTATAAGTTATGAAAAGGGCAAAAGCACTACGAAAAATGGCGACTTGCCTGTTTGTAGCGGTCTTTTTAGCGATGATTAGCTGGATGCTGTATGATATACTGCAGCGCGACAGTAGCATCTCCAACGACACCGACGTGCTGGTCATGGGCACAAACGCGACATTTAAACCTTTTGAGTATAAAGACGGCGGCCAGGTGGTTGGCTTTGATGTCGAATTGGCGCAAGCTATCGCCAAAGATATGGGCAAGGAACTAAAAATCGAAGATATGTCGTTTGATGGCTTGTTGCCAGCGCTTGAGAGCGGGCAAATCGATATGGCGGTGGCCGGTATGTCGGTGACCTCGGAGCGCGAGAAGAACGCGCTGTTTTCGGATCCTTACTACCAGGCATCGCAGCGAATAATTGTACCCAAAAACAGCAAGATAGCCAATAAATATCAATTAGAACACAAGAAAATCGCTGTGCAACTCGGTACGACAGGCGACCAGGCAGCTTCTAAAATTAAGGGAGCGCAAGTCGTGCAATTCCCGGCAGCGCCGAATGCTTTGCAAGAATTAGCGGCTGGCAAAGTTGACGCAGCGGTGATTGACGATGCGCCGGCTAAGCAGTACGTCTCTGGGTTTCCTTCGCTCAAAATTATCAACACGCCGCTGAGCAGTGAAAGCTACGCGATCGCTTTCAAAAAGGGCAATACCGAACTGGCCGAGCATGCCAACAAAACGATTGCCAATATGAAAGCTGACGGGCGTTACCAAGTGCTGTTGCAGAAATACTTTGGCACGACGAAGGAGCAGGCACCATGAATTTTGGCGAAGTGATTTTTGGTGACGGGCGCTGGGTTTATTTATGGCACGGACTAGAAGTAACATTGGTTTTGACAGTATTATCTGTGGCATTAGGCGTAATTATAGGCATAATTATTGCGTTGATGCGGGTGTCAAAAATCCGTCCGTTTAGTTGGTTAGGGCGCTTTCCGCAGCTGAAGCGTTTGGCTAGGTGGAATCCGGTAGCTGGTCTTGGACGTTTGTATGTTGAAATTATTCGCGGTACGCCGCTTTTAGTGCAGCTGCTCATTATGTATTATGTAGTGTTTGGATCATACCGTTTCATGCCGAAGATTTTCGTGGCGGCGATCGCCTTTGGTATCAATAGCGGCGCTTATGTGGCGGAGATCATTCGCGGCGGCATAGAGAGTATTGATAATGGACAGCTAGAAGCAGCGCGTTCGCTAGGTTTGAGTTATCCGCAAGCGATGCGCTACGTGATTTTGCCACAAGCGATGAAAAATTCGCTGCCAGCGTTGATTAGCGAGTGTATTGCTATGCTTAAGGAAACGTCGGTGGTCGGCTGGATTGGCTTGGGTGATATTATGCGTGGCGCTGACGATATCCGCTCGTTGACAGCGACAGCATTCCAGTCGTTGTTTGCGGCGGCGGTTATGTATTTAGCGTTGACGGTTATCTTTACGAAAGTGATGCGGCGTTTCGAGAAGGGAGTGCAAGCTGATGATCAGGACGCGTAACCTGCGCAAATATTTTGGATCCAACCATGTGTTGCGCGGGATTGATTTGACGATCGAGGATGGTGAAGTACTAGTAATCGTCGGGTCGAGCGGCTCGGGTAAATCGACGTTGCTAAGATGTTTGAATTTACTTGAAAAACCCACTTATGGATCGGTTTTTGTTGATGATGTTGACATCACTCAACCGCACGTTAATATTAATAAAATCCGCCAGCGTATCGGTATGGTGTTTCAGCAATTTAATTTATTCCCTAATATGACAGTGCTAGATAATATCAAATTAGCGCCTAAGAAACTACGCAAAGTATCGGATCGTAAAGCGAATCGGCGAGCCAAAGAGCTGCTTGAGCAGGTTGGTTTAGCTAACAAAGCCAACGAATATCCGCAGCATCTGTCGGGCGGCCAGCGGCAGCGAGTAGCTATCGCTCGAGCGCTCGCCATGGAGCCGGAAGTTATGCTGTTTGATGAGCCGACTAGCGCGCTTGACCCGGAAATGATTGGAGAAGTACTCGACGTGATGCGCGATTTGGCTAAGCAGGGCATGACCATGGTGATCGTCACGCATGAAATGAGCTTTGCCCGTGAAGTTGGCACACGGATGATTTTCCTTGACAAAGGCGACATCATTGAAGACGGTCCACCTAAACAAGTAATGGATCATCCAAAGACTGAGCGAGCGCGCCAGTTCTTTGATGCTGATAAATAGCATAAGGTCAACAATACATGCTAAAATAAAATAACTATGGCAAATTTAAAAGCATCATCTGTTGAACACGAAAAGCCTAATAAGCATCTGCCGGAACGAAACGTTAAAAATGAAGCCATCATAGTTAGCCAAGCGGTTGGTATGTTGCTGTTTGGCGCAGTGATGGTGGGTTTGCTAGCAAACCCATTTCTTGTTATTCCGTTGTTTTTTGTACCGCCTTTGTTTGTAGCTTATTTATCATTTATTGCTTTATTGTTTGTAGAAGGCGTTGTCGTTTTGAAACAATACCGGCGCGTGGATCGCTACCGTCAGCGTATTACTGCACTGAGCGTGATATTACTTTTGCCTGTATTTGCCGTGATTTTTAATACATTAGCAGCGGCTGCTACATTATTGCATGCATACGATATTGTTTATATCGCGAAATTGCTTACATCGCCTTGGGTACTTCTGGGGTTGTTCGTTGTGGCTGCTGTTGGCTTGTTATATTTGTGGCGATTGCTACGACTTCCGGATCGGTTGTATTGGGAGCCTCTTCCAGTATCTTCATTGTCAAAAACACAACATAAACAGCAAGAGCGCGGCTTGCGGCTGCAGCGAATTGGTTTTGGCCTTTTTAGCATCCCATTAGCTATAGCTATCGCAATTTCTTTCGCGGTATCGCAAATAATGGTTGGTCCAGACAGTGGTTTTGGCGGTAGTGCCATATTTAACTACGCGTCGCTAGTCTTTCTTTGTGCTGGCATACCGTGCATTGTGGCTGGTTTGATGTGTTTTGCTAAGAGCGAGATGTAATTGTTTAAGCTTTGAGTCGATAATTTCCTCTGATATAGTCAGTAATCAGAGGAAAGAGTGGTTAGTAAGCGAGAAAAATCAGATAACGATAGTCAGGCAGCGCCGGTTAAAGAGCGTGCTAGTGTTAAGTCTGCATCAAAGAATCGTGAAAAAATACATGATGATTTGGGAAATAAAAAGTCTGGCAGCAAGTTAGATCCTGGTCTGTATTGTTTCACGGCTATCGCTCAGTTTCATGGTATTCCTGC
>CAUTSQ010000019.1:0-15171 GCA_963541395.1 uncultured Candidatus Saccharibacteria bacterium
CCCGGGGTGGTTTGGTGTTTGGGGCGTGTTATCGACCAATCGCACAGGACAGGTGGTGTGGCAGGGAGGGGAAATATGGGGAAAAGGTGGCCCCCCGCCGTAACCGCGAGCTGACCGAAGAAGATATTGCCAGGGTAGCAAAGACATATCATGATTACAAAACCGCCAGTGCGGATTACACTGACCAGCCGGGCTTTTGCAAAGTCGCTGATCTAGAAGAAATCAAGCAGCACGATTATGTACTGACACCTGGCCGCTACGTGGGTGTTGAGGAAACAGAAGAAGATGATGAGCTGTTTGCCGAGAAATTTGCCCGGTTGACGGCTGAGCTTGAGGGGCAATTTGTGAAAAGCCGCGAGCTGGAGGCAAAGATAAAAGAGAACCTTGCCAAAATAGAGAAAGAAATCAAATGATGAGTGGCGACAACCCGAATAGCGAGATGGTGGTGTATGTTGGCGATGATGGCAAGCCACAGGTTCAAGCTAGACTGCAAGATGAAAATATGTGGCTCACCCAAGTGCAGTTGGCCCAGGTATTTCAGACTACAAGACAAAATATAGGTCAACATATTAAGAATATCTACGAAGAGAAAGAGCTCGACCCTTCGGCAACTATAAAGAAATTCTTTATAGTTCAAACTGAAGGCGATCGTGAGGTCTCGAGAACTATAGAACACTACAGTCTAGACATGGTAATTGCGCTTGGTTACCGTGTGAAGTCAAATATAGCGACGAATTTTCGTATCTGGGCTACCTGTGCAGGAAAAGGTTGAGGGGAAGAAATGAAAGAATTAACAGATGAACAGATCCTAAAGCATTTGCACAATAATACTATTCTGCGCAATAATCAGCTGTCAATGCTCGTGAAGCTACTAAATTCATTGAAAGAAAGTACTGTTTTGGCGATTGATGGTGCATGGGGATCCGGCAAAACGGTGTTTGTAAAGCAACTACTAATGCTATCTGACAGCGCTATTCAAGATTATGGTCATAATACTCTTGACGAGCCTGCAATTAACCTTTTGCGAGAAAAACAAAAAACTTTCTATTTCAATGCGTGGGAATATGATTATCTTGGCGACGCGCTTAGTGCTTTGTTATTAAAGCTAATAGCGGACGATGACGAAAGTCTGACTCTAGGTTCTATAAAGAAGGCTCTTAGTATGATAACCGCGTCTGCAGGATTAAAGAACCTAACCCATGATTTTATAGACATTGATAACAAAACTCGGAAGGCTGACCTCGTCAAAGCGGTAAAAGACCAAGTAAACCGACATGATGCGGTAAATGAGTTCATCGATAAGTTAAAAAGCGATTCCGAAAGACTTATTTTTGTAATCGATGAGCTTGATCGCTGTCGTCCGTCTTTTGCTGTCGAGTTGCTAGAAGTTGTTAAGCATTATTTTATGCGTGATGATGTGACGTTTATCATTACGACAAACGTTAACCAACTTTCACATACGATTAAGAAGTATTACGGAAGCGACTTTGATGGGTATGCCTATTTAAATAAATTTTTTGATTTTATATTTAGCTTACGCAAGGTAGATATTGAACAGTACGCAAGAAGCGTCCTTGAATGGACTATTGACTATACGGTAGTTGGCGGAGTCGCACGTGATGCAATAGAATATTATGGCTTTGAGATGCGCGAAATTAATTCGTACTATTCATCACTTCGTTTAGTGAGTCGGTTTCTGACAAGAAATAATAACTGGAGTGATGACCAATATCCAATACAGTTTGTATTTGTGCCTCTGGCTCTTGCACTAAAGGTAAAAAACGATGTTTTGTATGAACAGTTTGTGTCGGGTCGTGGAGAGAATATATTAAGAAGTTTCGCTCTAAACACATACAACGCTTCTAATTATGCAGATAGACTTGTTAAAAATCGCTCGAGCTTACCACAAGAGCAGGTTAAAAAAGCTGAGGTAGATGCATTGATAGTAGAATACGAAAATCTCTTTATTCCTAAAAGTAGACGACGAGATAGTGAAAACTTACAAGATTTTTATGAGGTGATTGCTCTTATTGGTTCATATACAACGATATCTACAGAAAGTGATGAACAATGATGCAGATGGTTTCGTTGGGCGATATCTGTGATATAAAAATTGGTCGTACCCCGCCTCGTAAGCAACAGCAATGGTTTAGTGAATCTCATGGTATGAAGTGGGTCTCTATTAAAGATATGGGGAATACGGGCAAATATATCAGCCAAACGAGTGAGTTTCTGACAGTGGATGCTATCAGGAAGTTTAATATCCCAATTATCCCAGCAGGCACTCTTTTGCTGAGTTTTAAGTTGACCGTCGGAAGACTTGGATTTACTGAATATGACACGTGTTCCAATGAAGCTATAGCTCAATTACCCATAAAAGACCCAGATATGGTCGATAAGAATTATCTGTATTACTATCTAAAAAATTTTAATTTTGGCTCACTTAGCTCAACTTCGTCTATAGCTACGGCGGTAAATTCAAAAACAGTGAAGAATATATCTGTTAACCTGCCGCCACTCGACCAACAAAAGAAAATTGCCAATATTCTCAGCAGTCTTGATGAAAAAATCGAGCTCAATCGCCGTATGAACGAAACCCTCGAGCAGCTCGGTCAAGCTCTCTTTCGCCATTATTTTGTTGATAATCCTGCGGCTGCAGACTGGGATATAGTGTCTTTGACGGAGTTATGCGATAGAATTGCCTCAGGTGGTACTCCTTCGACTAGAAATGATAATTATTATGGCGGAGACATTCAATGGTACTCAACAAAAGAGCTTAAGGACAATTTTGTTTTTTGTAGCGAAAAGACTATTACTGGCGATGGATTAAATGAATCGTCTGCGAAACTTTTTCCTGTTAATACGGTTATGATGGCCATATATGCTGCGCCTACAGTGGGCCGGTTAGGTATATTGACTCAAGAAGCAGCTTTTAATCAAGCCACTTGTGGGTTAGTTGCTAAGCCCAGCATTGGATACGAATTTATTTATCTATATTTACTGTTGTCGAGATCTGATTTAAATAATATGGCAAATGGTGCAGCTCAGCAAAATATTAGTGTTGGTAAGGTTCGTAGTTTCGCGGTCATGAAGCCAGATGACCAAACGATATTAAAATTTAAAGAAAAAATACAACCTATTTTTGAGAAAATTAAACGCAATTCTGAAGAGACCATAACTCTTACGAGTATGCGGGATTCACTCTTGCCAAAACTAATTTCAGGAGAGATTAAAGTATGAATAATGAGATAATTACAACTCGTAGCGTAGTCGCCGGTGTGGCTGAGGTCAATGATATTATTATTGACGATTCTCCCAGGACTAGAATAGTATTTCGCCCTATGATTCACCAAAATGGGATAAGGGGAGATATAATACGATTTCGCAAGAGGTCTAATGGCGAGCTGATAGAGCCTGTTCCGCTGAATTTTAACCAGTTAAACGAGAATGACGGCGTGAAGATAGAAATGAAGACAGAAACGTTGGCTAAGTTGTATGAGGAAATTTCAAAATTAGCTCAACTCCTTCAAGAGAGAGGCGTGATATATGGCGAGAATCATTTCACGGTTGTAAATGCTAATGCTCTCGTAATTACCGATGAGAACAGAGCCATGGTGATGAGAAAACTCCTGGAATCAGGCGATGATTTTTGGAACGCTCTGGAAACTCTTGACTCTGATTTTGTGTCAAATTTTGTTGAAAATCGTATTCACAAAAAGCGTCAGGATTCCCTTGGTGTATTTGAAGACCATCTCAGTAATGACGACTGGGATGAAGGTGGTTGGCAGAATTTCTTTGAGGAAAATCAATGGATATTTGGTTATGGATTGAAGTATCAGATATTAAATATGAATCAAGCGCAGCCAGATTATGGCGGCGGGTCGATATCTGGAGTTGGTGGGCAGAGAGGCGATTTTTTGATGAGTAGCGAGGCTGACATAAAGTTTACCTGTTTGGTCGAAATTAAAAAGCCTTCGACGCCGTTACTTCAGAATAGACAATATAGAAATGGAGCATGGGGAATAAGCAATGAGTTGTCGGGCGCCGTCTCTCAAGTTCAGATTAACGCTGCGACGTGGGAAATTGAAGGTTCTCAAACCCCTGCAAACGCAGAGACTATGATACAAGAACATATTTATACAGTGTCTCCGAAAGGTATAGTTGTAGCTGGTAAATTATCTCAGCTTAGTGAAGACCGTAACAAACGCAATTCGTTCGAAAGGTTCAGACAAAACCTGCACAATCCCGAAATTATCACTTATGATGAGCTTTATGAAAGAGCTAAGTTTATCTTGGGCTCATCTGAGGAGGGCTTAGAGCTATAAAACATTAAGGTCAAGCACATGTTTTGGCTTGACCTTAATATTGCCTACTGTGAGTTAATAGCGATACCTAAATTCAACCACTGGGTCAGTTTGCCACTTCCAGAAGAAAGTAATATCTTCGCCGAGTTGTTGATTTGGCAGCTCCGTCACTGGATTTGTGCCATCGCCAAAGGGATTAGTGATATTATAGGTAATATCTTGTGGCTTAATGATCTCATCACCCTTGAATAGGGCTGTAAGCGTCAGCGGCACTCTACCGCCAGCCATGTTAAAAGCTGGCAGTGGGGAGTAGGCTTTGAATGAATAGCGCCTCGCCCCATCTTCATCGGTAATTTCATCAATGACGGCTGACAGTTGAACTTTGATAGTTACAGTACCCTGTGGTAGTTTGAGTTTACCAGCCCTAAACTGTTTGGCTATAGACTTTAGCTCTTTGTTAGTGTCGTATTGGTCTTCAGGTAGGCCAATCTTTTGTAGGTATGGCTTGATCCTAGATAGATCACCTCTGATACGACCCACTTGTGCTATTCGCTCACTATAAGCCTGCTCTCCAGCTGAGATAACAGCAAGTGATGCACTGAACTTGACCGTTGAGTAGGGTAGAATGAACTCTACTTCACGCTCTTGGTCGTTGTTAACTGTGAAAACAGTCGTTATTTCAGCCGAGTCGTATGTCCCGCCCATTTGCGATGTTGGCTCGACGACGACGGTCGTGTGTTGTTTTAATATTTGTAAATTGAGGACTGAATCGCCCAAGATCGTTTTGTTCATATAGATGCCTCCTTATGAAACTGCCCGATATGGCTTAAGTTATTTATTTGTGATAACATAAGGAGCACATAGGGATGGAAAACTATGTACTCGGACACCGGTTATCACATCAGTGTCTTTTTCGGAATTTACCCTCCGAAAACTCCGCCTTATCTTTATTTTGATGAAGCGTTGATTTAAGTATATTACGATTATTTAATATATGCAAGTCATTTGCATTGTAATTTGTACAATCTGTGCTTCGTGTGCTACACTTAAAATAATGAATGATATCCAAGCAAAAGTTTTAGAGATAGCGGAAACAAAAGACATAGGTTCTATTACCTACTATAGGCTGTCTAAGATGCTGGGTGTCGATCACCCATACCGAGTAAAGTATGCCATTGACAAACTTATAGAAAAAGGTTTACTAACCGCTAAATCAGATGGTTCAATAATTAAAGCTATCTCTAGTGGATTAGAAGGGCTAATAAAGATTCCATATTATGGAGAAGTAAACTGTGGTGACGCTACGGCACTTGCCGAAGATAGAATTCAGAGTTATCTAGAGATTTCACCTTCCATTATTGGAACAACTGATATAAATAATTTATTTGCCTTGAAGGCCTCTGGTAATTCTATGAATAAGGCTGATATTGGAGGCAAATCTGTCGATGATGGAGATTATGTCATTGCTCGAAAGGAAGATAATTACTGTCCAAAGGATGGTGATCATGTCATTTCGATTATTGGTGGAGCGGCAAATCTTAAGAAATTCCGCAAAGATACTAAGAACCGGCAAATTATTTTAGAATCAGAGTCTACAGAGGATCTGCCACCTATAGTCATTAGCGAGCAAGATATAAACAATTTGAGCGCGTACAGCATAGCCGCTAAGGCGGTTGCTGTAGTGAAGATGACGTAGGGGTTGGGGTTGATTTGTGCTACAATAGTCCCAAAGTTTGGAAATTATACTTTATAGTAGACAATACTTATGACTGAATCTCAAATCGAACGATACGCGCTTGATATCCTGGCTAATCTCGGCTGGCAAATTTTGCATGGACCGGATATTAGTCCGGATGGTGCTATGGCTGAGCGTGAGCTCAGGCAGGTGGTGTTGCCTGGGCGGATATATAGTGCTTTGGTGCGGCTCAATCCGCACATTCCAGAACCAGCCTTGAATGAAGCGATGCGGCGTTTAACGCAGATTAGTAAACCAAGCTTGATTGAGAATAACCATGATTTCCACCAACTTCTGATGGCTGGTGTGCCAGTGCAATATCGCACATCGAGCGGCGAGGTGAAACACGATATTGCGCGGGTGGTTGATTTTACCTCAACGCACAACAACGATTTTGCGGCGGTCAATCAGCTGACGGTTCTGCAGGGTGATTATAATCGCCGGCCAGATATTGTGCTGTTCGTAAATGGGCTGCCGCTAGTGGTGATTGAGCTGAAAAATGCGGCTGATACGAAGGCGGATTTGGTAGCGGCGTATCAGCAAATCCAGACGTACAAGCGCGAGATTAGTGACCTATTTCGGTTCAATGAGCTGTGTGTGACCAGTGATGGGCTAGAGGCGGAAATAGGGACGATCACCAGCCCGCTGGAACGAATGATGCCGTGGAAGACGATTGATGGCGAGAAAGAAGTTGGCAATGTGCCGATGTTGGAAGTGTTGTTGCGCGGTACGTGTACGCCTGAACGCTTGCTGGATATGGTGCAGAATTTTATCGTGTTTGAGCATAGTGATGGTGACAAATTGATCAAAAAAGTTGCTGCTTACCATCAATATTGGGTAGTGAATAAGGCATTGGAGCGGACGCTGGTGGCTAGTGGTGAACGCGGCGACCAGCGGGCTGGCGTAGTTTGGCATACGCAAGGGTCGGGCAAGAGCTTGAGTATGGTGTTTTATACTGGCAAACTGATGAAGTCGCGCGATTTGCACAACCCGACCATCGTGGTGGTGACGGATCGTAATGATCTTGATGGTCAATTATTCGGTACGTTTAGCGCCTGTCGCGAGCTCCTGGGAGAAGACCTAAAGCAAGCTAATTCACGGAGTGAACTCAGGAAGCTGTTGCAGCGTGAAGCGGGCGGAATTATCTTCACGACAATCCAAAAATTCTCGCCTGAGGATGACGAGGACAAATTACCAGTTTTGACTGATCGACGCAATGTCATCGTGATGGCAGATGAAGCGCACCGCAGTCAATATGGCTTGAAGGCACATGTCAGAGCCAGCGACGCCCAATTGGTGTATGGTTACGCCAAGTATATGCGCGATGCCTTGCCGGGTGCGAGCTACATTGGCTTTACGGGTACGCCGATTGAAACGGATGATAAGTCAACGCCAGCAGTGTTTGGCGACTATATCGATATTTATGACGTCGAGCAGGCGGTGAAAGATGGCGCAACGGTACCGATTTATTATGAGAGCCGGCTGGTTGATTTGAATATGGACGAGGCAACGCGGCAGTGGCTGGATAAGGAAGTTGATGATTTGCTGGAGGGCGAAGAATTGAGCCGTCAGGACGCACTGAAGGCTGAGTATGCACAGAAAGAAGCCATTGTCGGTAATAGCGAGCGGCTGAATACGATCGCTTTGGATATTATTGAGCACTTTGAGGCTCGGCAAGATGTACTGAGTGGTAAAGGTATGATCGTGACGATGAGCCGCGGTATTGCGGCGGATTTGTATGAAAAAATTGTGGCGTATCGGCCGGATTGGCATAGTGACGATGACGCACGCGGTGCGATAAAAGTAATTATTACTGGTAGTGCTAGCGACTCTGACTACCTGCAGCCGCACATTCGTAACAAGCAGCGGGTAAAGGCAATCGAAAAGCGCATCAAGGATCCAAATGATCCGCTTGAACTCGTGATTGTGTGCGACATGTGGCTGACGGGATTTGATGTGCCAAGTATGCACACCATGTATCTGGATAAACCGCTCAAGGGTCATAATTTGATGCAGGCAATTGCCAGGGTAAATCGAGTGTTTCCTGGAAAAACCGGCGGTTTGGTGGTTGATTATCTGGGTGTAGCAGGGGCGCTGCGCGATGCTATTTCTGACTATACGCAAAGTGGTGGGCAGGGCGCACCGCAGCTTGATATTACTGAGGCGGTGGCGCAGATGCAGATGCGCTATGAGGTAGTGCGCGATCTGTTTGGTAACTTTGACTACCAGCGATATTTTACTGCACCAACCGACCAACAGCTACAAATTATCTTGGATGCCGAGGAATATATTTTAGGACTGGAAGATGGTGAGAAGCGATTGAAACAGCAGGTTTTGGAACTGAGTAAGGCCTTTGCGCTGGCTATGCCGAGACCCGAGGCGCTAGAAATCCGCGAAGATGTGGCGCTATTTCAGGCGGTGAAAGCCCGGCTGGAGAAAGTGTCGAGCTCAGCGGTGGTGACTGACGCCGAGTATCGCAGCGCGCTGAAACAAATTGTCGATAAAGCGATTGCGCCAGTCGGTGTGGTTGATGTGTTTGAGGCGGCGGGATTAGAAAAGCCGGAACTGTCAATTTTGAGCGATGAGTTTTTGGCGGAAATTCGTAACATGGAGCGCAAGAATTTGGCAGTGGAAGCGTTGCAAAAACTGCTGGCTGATGAAATCAAGTTACGATTTTCGCGAAATTATGCCAAGGATACGAAGTTCTCTGACTTGCTAAATCAAGCCTTGACACGGTATAGAAATGGGACGATTGAGGCAGCGCTGGTGATTGAGGAATTAATCAACATTGGGCAGAAAATTCGCCAGACTGTTGAGAATGGCGCGGTTGATGGCTTGAGTGAAGATGAGATTATCTTTTATGATGCGTTGGTCGAGAATGGAAGTGCTCGTGAAGTACTGGGTGACGCGCAGCTACGTGATATCGCAAAAGTATTACTAGAGCAAGTTCGTCGTGATGCAACGATTGACTGGGCAGAGCGCAGGAATGTTCAGGCAAAACTGAAAGTTAACGTCAAAAAGACGTTGGCAAAATACGGCTACCCGCCAGATCAGCAGGCACTGGCAATCGATATGGTATTAGAGCAAGCCAAGCGTTATGGTAACGAATGGAGCCAGAAGCGTGCCGCATATGAAGCTGGTGGCGGAGCGAGTTTGCTGGATTGATACATAAATTTATGATAGATCAGGGTACAATAGGTATATGAGTAAGTCTAAAAATCCTATTACCATCGCTCGCGCCATCATCCGTATTGGTGATGCTGCCAGAAATGCTAAGGATTATAGTTTGCTGGGTGCGCTGCATGAGATGGTGGAGCAGCTGTCACAGCATGGCGTTAAGGACACTGACGTCGATATGAATTTGCTATTGGAATATGTCGAGGCGGCGGACGGTTGCGACTATTGCCGTGCTGGTGATGGCAAGCTGAGTGTTGAGGAATTGACAACGAAAATCAACCAGCAGCTGGCGCGCCGCGGCCAGGCGCAAGTCGAGAAGAGCGACCAATCGGTGTTGCAATTCGAGCCGCTGGTTCATTTAGTGACGGCGGCGTATGCCAAAAATGAGGACGGCGTGACGTCGGGCTTGTCGATTGCGCTAGTCGTCAATCAAGATGGTTCGGTGGACTTGCCGCGCGAGCATTTTTTGAACGCGGAATTGCTGGGTTATTTTGATGAAAATCACCCGTTTGATTGGCAGTTGGCTGAGCGCGATTTGCCGTCAGAATTACATGGTTATCATTTGGTGGCGGGTTCGGTGGAAGTGCAGGAGATTTTACCGCGGGAGTTGGAAGTGATATCGTTTTAAGATGAAATACCTTGTAATGTAGCAGTATCAATTTTTATTAGCGTTCGTCTTGTATATGTAAACAAAAAATGCTGAATACTTACATCGTAAATTGGTTTATAATTAGTGGGGTGATGAATCAAGAGAAAAATTATAAGTTAGAATTCTTAGTCGAGGCAAATACTTGGTCAGAGGTCGTTAAGATTTTTAAGTCTGATCTTGGTATAGATAACGAGAAACAGAATGTAAAAGATTTTCAGACAAACAACACGTTTCTCGTGCATGTGAACATAAAAGATTCGGTCATAAGCAAAGAATTTTACAAGAAGGTTGCTAAGTCTAGACAGATAGCTTTGGTTTATGACCCAAAGGGGGTGGATATAAGAAATAAGATTATGGATACTGTGGACTTAGTAGAGCATAATCTAAGAATAATTCTTCTAAACATAAATGAAGTAATTGATGATTATTTCCGTTACTTTAAAAATACTTATGCAAAAGACTTTGCTAAAGGTAAGAACTTAATAAAAATAGACGACCTAAATCCATTAACATCTTATCTTACGTTGGGTGATGTTATCCAAGTACTATCTGCGGATATATCATTGAACAACAAAAACTTAACAGCAGAAGATATGATGTCTATTTTTAAAGACCACTCTGACATAAATGACGTAAAGCATGAACTTAGCGAAAGAGTCAAACCTTGTACTGTTTGGGATCAAATCGATAAGCACATACTAAAAAAGGGTATAAAATGGGAGGATATAAAGGGCGATTTAGGAAAGCTTGAGAAGATTCGTAATAAAGCGGCTCATTTCAGGATAGTTACAGAATCTGATTTAAAGAATGTGATAAAGTCGGCAAATGCTATAAATAAAAAGGTTACAGTTAGACGTCATCCGTCAAAAGAAGAAATAAAAAGTCTTCAAGAGTCTTTAAAAGGTTTTGAGATTCTAAATAATTTATTGAAACCTAGCACTCAGTGGGTAACAGAATATCAACAATCTTTTGGGAAACTTCAGTTTCAAAATATTAAAACTCTGCAGCAAGCTATTCAAGTCGCAGCCTTGCCACAGATCAACATTCTTCCAAGTATATTGAATGAACCAGATAAAGATAAGCTTGAGGAGTAGATTATATTGAATTATGAAAATCTCCGTCCTCCTCAAACCTAACTCCCGCCACCGCGAAGAAGTCGTCCCGAACGATGATGGCTCGTTGACGGTTTATACCAAGGCGCCGGCTGTTGAGGGGCGGGCGAACGCCGCCGCAGCGAAGTTACTGGCGAAGCATTTTGGCGTGGCGCCGTCGAAGGTAAAATTAGTGCGCGGCGCGGCTTCGAAATATAAGGTTTTTGAGGTAGATAAAACAGAATAGCCGCCGCAATGAGTGTCCGCAATATCCAGCGACGATTCTACGGATACCCAGCTCCCGCTGCCATATTGCCAATTAGCCCTTGTACGGTCACAAACGAATAGCCCTGCTGCTTCAGTGCGCTGAGGATGCACGGTACGGCGTTGACTGAGGTTTGGTGAATGTCGTGCATCAAGATAATGGCTCCAGGGTAGGCGCCAGCGACGGCGCGCGAGCAGACGATGTCGCTATTACGGTCGGCCCAGTCGCGGGTGTCGACCGACCACAAGATTGACGACATACCACGCAGGCGAAGCTGCTCCAAAACGACGCCGTTGACTGCACCGTACGGCGGGCGCAAAATAGCCGGTGTGACGCCGGTGGCTTGCCTGATGACGTCGTTAGTGCGGTCGATTTCACCAGCAATTTGGTCAACCGGCAGCTTGGGTAACTCTGGGTGCGACCACGAATGGTTGCCTAGTTGATGGCCGCGCGAGTGCATGCGTCGCAATACGTCGGCTTGCGCGGATACTTTGCTGCCAATCAGGAAAAAGGTGGCCTTAGCGCTATGCTGATCCAAAATATCCAGCAGCTGTGCGGTGTACGGGCCTGGTCCGTCATCGAATGTCAAGGCAATCACTTTACCTCCAGAATTCGCGGCTGGCGGCGTGGCTGGCGCTGGCTTTGGTTTTGGCTCGGGCGGCTTGGGGATATTAGCTACTTTTCGGGCTGTCGGATTTTGCAGATATTTGGCAACGGCAGCGATCGGCACTTTGATGGTCATTTCGCCGTAGGCTGACGGCAAGAGCGACGCCTGTCCGATTGGCCAAGCTAAACTATTGCCGCCATCAATAATAACGAAATTCGATAGCGTTTCTTGGGTAATCGTTTCATTAAGATCCAGTTCTGTTTGCCGGCGCTGCTTGATGGTCTCATTGATATTATTTCGGGCAGCCGCCACGATTTCCCCAATCGCTTTCTCTGATTGCTCAGTCAAATCGCTCAGGCTAATTACTTCGCCAGATTTTTTATCAAATGTCCAAAAATGCGTTAACGACACTGGGTGCGCGCCGTGCATATCTTGCTTAATATTGACGATGATCGATAAAGCCGCCGAATTATTATGCGTTACTTGGTAGCTAATCGTCTCAGTCAGCGGCTGGTCGAACGTCAGAATATTGGTGGCAGCATAGCGGAAATCGCTGTCAGCGCGGTCAATTGCTTGGGCGACGGTTTTATTGATCTTATTATTTTTCGTCAGCGGATATTCAATCGAAACTTTCTCGCGGTTAGTCTGGCGCGTTACGAATTTAGAACGAATGCCGGAGTATCGCGAATCAGTGAAATAGTATTGCTCGTCAGATAAGGCAGTCGGGCGGCGCGGCGACAGCTGGTTAAAATATGCGTAAACCAGCCCCGATAAAACCGCTGCCATTGCCGTCAATAACAATATCGCTATCAGCGCGTTTCGCCATTTGGCGGGCTTAGTTTTTGTTTTTGCTGCGTGACGGGTATGTTTAGGCTTGGCTGCTTTGTTATCAGCCGATTTAGACTTATCGGCTTTGTTCGTCGGTGGTTTCGCTAGCGGCTTCCTTGGTGATTTTTTGACAGGCATAAATATAGTATAACATTTGTAATGTATTAGGGGTGCTGGGCTGCCTCTGAGACCTTTCTCTGCTTTTCTACCTGTCTAGACGCCAAAATCATTGAAAATATCAGTAAATTATAGTATAAAAAGGGAATGCTACAATATCTTCATTCAAGTGTTAAAAATCAGCAAATCAAGCCGCTGAAACGCCTGCGGGCAGGTTCGTGGGTGCGCTGCGAACGTCCGAACGAGGATGAGTTGGCCGAGTTGTTGTCGCTGGGGCTTGATAATGATTTGCTGAGCGACGCGCTTGATCCGCATGAGGTGCCGCGCCTGGAGATTGACGACGATTGGACGTATTTGATTGCTCGGCTGCCGGATACTGATGATGACTTTAATGATTTTACCACGCCGATTTTGTTTTGTTTGAATAAGGACTATGCCGTAACCTTGTCGCGCGATAGCTTGGGCAGGTTGTGGCAGCCGTTTATCGACCAAGCACGTTCGCGTACCGACCGACCAGTTGAGTTGTTGGTTGACATGATTGACGCTATATCCAGGCAATATCAGCGGCGGGTGGCGGCGATTAACCGCCAAATGCGAGCGGCTACCGATAATATTCATACGCTGCGAGTCAAGGATATTGCTACGTTGGCGGAATATGAGCGCAAGCTGAACGATTACTTGGACGCGCTCATCCCGATGAACTGGGCGGTCGAGAAATTGCTGGCGACCAGCGGCTTGCGCCTGCGGGCGGATGATAAAGAGGATGTCGAGGATTTGTCGATTGATTTGGAGCAGGTAATTGCCCGTTGCAAGAGCTTACTGCGAACTATCACCAACGTGCGCGATAGCTACCGGGCGGTGATGGATACCCGCTTGAATGAGACAATTCGCTTGCTGACGGTAATCACCGTGGCGCTGACTATCCCAACGATGATTGCTGGGTTGTTTGGCATGAACGTGCCGGTGCCTGGTGATAATGATCCGCTGATGTTTTGGAAAATCACTGTGGTTAGTATCGTGGCGGCTTGTGCGCTGGGCGGATTCTTCTTGCGGAAACGATAAGCTGGCCGCGTTTTAGTTTAAAAACGCAGCGCTGACTGGAAAAGTTAGTTATTTGTTGGTACGCCGTATCCCAGCAGCCCGTCATACCGTTTGTCATGATTGATAAATACGCGGATGCGGTTTGCCTCGTTGCCGCCGACAGTAGTTAGCACGCCGTTGTGATTTTTCAAGACGATGTTAGTGTGGTCGCCAAACACTGGCGAATTGCGGTAAATTGCCGCGTCGCCGGGAAGCGGTTGGTAGCCGGAATTAGCAGGCTTGAACCGGCCGGCTGCTTCGTAATACTCGCGCAAGGTAAACGTCCCCGGGATACGCCAGCCGCCAGTATGCGGATTTTTTAGCGGCGCGCCCGCCTGTTTCATAATATAGCTTACGAAATTGGCGCACCATGGTTCCTCGGCGCCCTGGCTAAACTTGGCGCCAGCGGATTGCGCCTTGAATTCAGCCTTTGCTAAGCTGATAATTTTTTGACGAGTTGGGCTTAAATTTGCCGTATCAATATCTGGAAAAGCCGATTCGCCAGGCGACCTGTCGAGGCGCGTGGAATTAATGAGCGACGATAACTTATCGGTAATTTTCGGCTGAGTAATGACTGCGATTGGTGTGATAAGCAGCAGCGCAATTACACTTAAGATAATACAGCGTTTCTTTGAGAAAAATTTGGGCGCCGCCGCCTGCTGGTGCTTCATATAATAATTATATCGCGAAAGCTGTTTGACTGTTAAAATGTAATTGAGGCAAACGTTATGTTTAATCAATGGATAAAATGTCAGGTATCAAGTCAAATCATTTAGCAGAGTTTTATAAAGATGAATAGACACAGCAAACCGCAGAAATGGCGCCGTTTGTCGTCGCGGGTGGTTTTTACGCATCCGCGGATGATATTGGCGGAAGATGAGGTAGAATTGCCAGATGGTAAAAGGTCGTTATATTTACGGCAAGTATATCAAGGTAAAGGCGGTGTGATTATCATTTGCCAAAACGGCGGCAAGGTGCTTATTCAGCGGGAATATTCGTATCCGGTTGATGATATATTGTATCAATTTCCCGGCGGTAAAATTGAAGAAGGCGAGACTCCCGAGCAAGCTGCCCAGCGCGAATTGGCGGAAGAGGCTAATATTTCGGCGGAAGATTTTCAGCAAATTGGTTGGTTTTATGCTGACAATCGCCGTACTAATGCCAAGTTGTACGTTGTCTGTGCGCGCGGCACTTTTCGAGATAATTATTCGCTCCAACCAGATGAAACAGAGTTTATTTCCAGTAGTTGGTTAGAAATTAACAAACTTGAGCAGATGATTTCTGACGGTCAGATTGTTAATTACTCTATGCTAGCAGC
>CAUTSQ010000020.1:0-14976 GCA_963541395.1 uncultured Candidatus Saccharibacteria bacterium
GGTTTGACCGGGCGCAAATTAGCAGTTGATAATTATGGCCCGCGGATTCCGCTAGGCGGCGGGGCGTTTAGCGGCAAGGACGCCACTAAGGTCGATCGCAGCGGTGCCTATATGGCGCGGCGGGTCGCAGTTGATTATCTTAAAAAGTTTGCAGCTCAGGAAGTGTTGGTGCGCTTGGCGTACGCAATCGGCCACGACCAACCAGTTGAGGCTACAGCGGTAGTTGACGGCGTTGAGAAGCCAATCGCAGGTTATGACCTTAGTCCAGCGGGTATTATTGATAAGTTGCAGCTGGCTCGTCCGCAATACGAACCAACAGCGCGCTACGGTCATTTTGGTAACGGCTTTGCTTGGGATAAGTAGTCCCGCGCCTTAAGTTGTATAATAAGGGTAGTGAAGCAAGATTTAGCCTTAGAAATATTATTGAGCGGCGAAAGCGCACTACTGACCGGCCCGGCAGGAACGGGCAAGACTTTCGTGCTGAATCAATTCATCAACTTGAGCAAGGCTAGCGGTAAGTATGTCTCAGTGACGGCGACGACCGGGCTAGCGGCGACGCATCTGGGCGGCGCGACGATTCATGCTTGGTCGGGGATTGGCGTCAGCGACCGCCTGCCGAATGGTTTTGCCGAACATGTTAGCAAAAGCCGGCGCGAGATTATCGAAAAAACCGATGTCTTGATTATTGATGAGATTAGCATGTTGCACGATTACCGCTTGGACATGGTCGACGAAGTCTGCCGTCTGGTGCGAAAACGAGTCGACGAGCCGTTCGGCGGCATCCAAGTGGTGCTGTCTGGTGACTTCTTTCAGCTGCCGCCAGTTAATCGAGCGCAAGGCCGCGAGGGCGGTTTTGTAGTGAATTCATCGGCGTGGCGCGAGCTTGATCCGACGGTATTGTATCTGAGTGAGCAGTTTCGCCAGCGCGACGGCGATACGCTGCTAGAAATCTTGACGGCGATGCGAGCTGGCGATTTGCGCCGCCGCCACGCTGAGCAGCTGTTAGAGCGGACCGAATATCAACCGCCAGCCGGAGCAGATCTGACAGAATTGCATACTGTGAATGTTGACGTCGATAGAATTAATCAAGCCAGGCTGGCTGAATTGCCGGGCGACGAAGTACTGTATCAGCGCCACACTACTGGTAGTAACAACTACGTTGATAATTTGCAGCGCAGCGTACTAGCACCAGAGGTACTGACCCTTAAAATAGGCGCATTAGTGATGGCGGTCAAAAACGATCAGGCGCGGCGCTATGCTAATGGCAGTATCGGCATGGTGGTCGATTTCGAGCCAGCGACGGATTATCCGGTAGTGGAGTTTCGTAATGGCCGGACGGTGACTATGCAGCCTGATACTTGGGAGTTGCGCGATGGGACGCGCAAACGAGCTAGCATTAGCCAAATTCCGCTGCGTTTGGCGTGGGCGATTACTGTCCATAAGAGCCAGGGCATGACACTGGATAGCGCGCGAATTGACCTGCGCAAAGCCTTTGTGCCGGGCATGGGCTATGTGGCGCTTAGCCGGGTGCGCGATATTGATAATTTGTATTTGACTGGTATTAACCGCATGGCTTTGCAGATGAGCGATGAAGCCTATGCTATTGACAAGCAGCTGCGCGCGCGGGCGGCAGATGATGCTAAAAAGTTCGCGCACTTACAGCCAAAAGCTGACAAACGCGCATCCGGCGAACTTACGCCCGCCAAAAAAGTGAACAGTACTAATTCTAGCTGGTCGGCTAAAATTGCTAAAATGCGCCAGACTTATCCTAATGCTTATAAACCATGGATTAAGGCTGATGACGATGAATTGCGCCAAATGTTCATTAACGGCGAAAGTATTGCTGCGATGAGCCAGAAACTCGGCCGCCATCACGGTTCGATCAAAATGCGCTTGCAAAAACATTTTGGCGAGGATTCGGTGCAATAATTAAGTATAAGATGTTTGAAGAACGGCACGCTTATCTCTAGGCTGTGTAGAATCAATGCGCCATAGTTCACTATCAACCAACAGGTTTGTGAAAGCATGATATTCGGCAGTATCTTTGTTGTGTTCTGTTTCCAGTGAAATAACTGCATTGGTTGGTATGGCTTTTGTTTTTCGGGCGTGTTCAAGAGCTGCTGCGTTTAGAAGTGCCTGTTGTAGACAGATACCTTTCTTCATATTAATAAAATAGCCTAAACCTCTTGGAACAATCGGCTCATGACTCTGATAGTCCTCTTGATATAACCCGATTACAGCTTCAGAATCATAGCTTAGTACACGTCTAACTACTGACGCTAGTCCAGTTAGTCCTTCTTTCCTGGTTTCAGGGCAAGCTATACGATTGTAGGCTGGACTGAGTTTGTTGACAAAATTGCGTAAGGCGGTATCACGAACTGTGTCAACTATTATGGCGGTCTTCGATCCTATATCAATGCTTGCTCCTTGATCGATAGGGGTAGATGGTCCAATTACATAATAATCATGACCGCAAAGGCTGACGGTTGCCCTTTCTTGTTCATATGATGCAATCAGTCCGCGTGCGCCAAGAGTTTTAATTAGTGTTTCGTATCGGGATAAACTTTCAGGAGAGTGTAATTTATCGTGGGTAACCATACCTATATTATAGCATAAACGTAATAAAAAAGCAATAGATAGCATTAATCCAACTATCTCTGCAACAAATCGAATTGTAAAATTTTCGTAAAAATAGTCTAAAATCTAAGAAAGACTAAGTTTTATAGTTTATGATACGGGGAAATCCTTGCTTTAGATGAAATGCAACTTATTGTAGTAAAATAGGTATCATGAATGCTAATCAATCAACACCAACCTATGAACAAGTGTCCGAGCCAACTGATATTTTCCTCTGGGCGAACCAAGCTGATGCGCATAAGGACGAGCTCGAAATCGACTTATTTCTATTTACCAAGGGCTACACTGTTTATGCCACTAATTACGCCAAGGAGCTCAAGGCACAGCTCAAGGTATTATTCCTTTACGACATGATTAGCCAGGTGCAAACTGGTGCTGCTACTGGTATGGCAGTGCGCGACTTTGAAGCGGCCGCTGCTGAGGATAATGTGTTGGAGCGTACTACCTTGGACCGGGTAGATCACGCGCAAGAGGTGATTGAGCAGATTCGCTACGGCGAGGAAACATTAGAGGTGTTCCGCGAAGGCGACCATGAGTTCAAGAAGGTCAAGGGAATCGTAGCGCGTTTCAGCCGCCAGGGGGCCGAGCCGTTTTTCGTGGCTAAGATTTTACCGCAGTCACAAGTGCTTAAAGGCGCAACCGCTTGGATGTATAACGGCGATTCGTTTCAACCGTTTAGCGCTGATGTCGGCCTAAAAATTACGCCAGATAATCAAGTGTTGATTGCCGGCGGTGATATCTTTGCCTTTAACGAGTCGAAATTCATTCGTTTGTTTGGCTACGACGCTAAGCAGTTCGCTGTTGCCGAGGAAAAAATTGCTGAGATCGAGAAAAATTTTAAGTTAAAGTTCCCTGAAGGCATGACTTTCGATGCGTTGGTGCGCGATACTAAATCGTTAGTAACTAAGCTGCAAAAAGTCGACGTCGGTCTGGTGACGCAAGAGCAGGTTATCGAGCAGGCCGATGAGATGGGCTTGGAACTAATGACGGACGATGCTACTGGCGAGATTATTATTATGGATGCCAAGGATGCGGCGAAGTTCGTTAATCTGCTCAACGATGACTATATGACTAGCGATATGACTGGTATCAAATACGAATTAAAGGGCAAGAAGGAACTGCGCGGCGATAGCGAAGCGATTGTTCCAGAAGGGTAAAAAATGAGCGAAGAATACGGTGGAGCAAAGGTTGTAGTTATCGGCGGCGGGACGGGCAGTTTCACGCTGCTATCTGGTTTGAGAAAATATGTATCGGATTTAACGGCGCTAGTTAATATGGCGGATGATGGCGGCTCAACGGGGCAGTTGCGCGATGAGCTGGGTGTGTTGCCACCAGGCGATGTACGGCAATGTCTGGTGGCATTGAGCGACAGTCCGCGGGTGCGTGATTTGTTTAATTATCGATTTGATGACGGCAGCTTGAAGGGTCATGCTTTTGGCAATTTATTCTTGACAGCGCTTGAGAAAATGACCGGCAGCTTTGGCGAGGCAGTGCAGCTGGCTAGCCAAGTTCTCAATATTCAAGGCAGGGTAATTCCGACAACTTTAACCGATATTACGCTGTGTGTCGAGAGCGCTTCGGGCGAGCCGATCAAAGGGCAATTCAAGATCGCGCATGCCGATATCGCCAAACGGCCAAAAGTGTGGCTAGAGCCAGAGGCAGTAGCGCACCCAGCAGCTGTCCAGGCGATCCTGGAGGCTGATATGGTGGTGATTGCACCGGGCAACCTGTATGGCAGTTTAGCGCCGGCGCTGGTGATTCGAGAAATCCAGGAGGCGTTAGCGGCAACGTCGGCGAAGTGTGTCTTTGTCTGTAATTTGGTTACTAAGCCTGGTCCGACTGACAATTTGAGCGTAGTGGACTTTGCTAGCGAGATTGAGCGTTTAGCGGGTAGCGAATTCCTTGATTATGTCGTTTTTAATACTGATCAGCCGTCGGCAGAATTGATGGATAAGTACTCTCATGACGGCGAGCATACGGTACAGTATGATATTAACGAGCTTAAGCGCCAACATTATGAATTTCGTGGTGCAGGTATTCTAGCGAAGAAAGTTTGGTCGGGTGCTCAGTCGAGTGATCCGATTGCGTCGGTGCGCAGTTTTATCCGGCACGATCCTGACGCTGTGGCGCGCCAGCTGATGCGGATATATTTTGCATAAGTAGCATTTTCTGTCATTGCTGACCTCTATAGACGCTAGATATAGCGTCTATTTGCTTATATAAACACTATAGTTTTCCACGTTTTTGTGGAAAAGTAAAGAAGTTATCATTTTTAGTAAAAAAAGTATTGCACAAGCATGATGAAACGTTGTATGATAAAGCCAGTGGCAAGGCAAGAGAAATTCTCGAGCTAAAACAAACACCACCGCGTAAAAATAACAAAGAAAGTAGGGTAGTTATGACCGACGCAGCTGTTAGCCAATCTATGTACGGTAGGGCGGGTGTCTTGGTTTGCGTACCTGATGCTTACGTATCGCGGGCGACGCTGTCTTTGGGCGCGTAGCCGTATAGTTTGTGGTACTTTTACAATTTGAAGTTGGACATCCTCGAGATCAACAACCTGATAGTGAGCAGTGGAATATCGACCCACGCTAAAATTGTCGAAAGTTCTTTCCTCTAACACAACACCTCCCAAAAACTCCACCTCACACACAAGTCTCTCAAAGGTATGCTAAATACGATATGAGTTGTTTGACAGCTCTTGATTCTAAGCATACTTGACTAAACTAAAACAAACACACCTATGCGAAAACAAACAGCTCGCTATCGGATTGGTGATCTCGAGACCTCTATCAGACCATGTGGTATGATGGGGGAATGAGTATTAAAGAACATCCACCACTTCATGTTCCGGTATTACTTGATGACGTTGTGCGGTTGCTTAATCCTAAAGATGGCGAGAGTTATCTCGACCTGACGGCTGGATACGGCGGACACGCGGGCGCCATTGTCGAACGAACGCATAATTATCGCGGAATGACTTTGGTCGATCGCGATGAATTTGCACAAGCAAACCTAGCGGCATTTGTCGGCAAAGGGGCAGAGTTAATACACGCTGATTTTGTCAGCGCTGCCCGGCAGCTGATTGCTATAGGCAAGCGGTTTGATATGATATTGATTGATTTGGGGGTGTCGTCACCACAGCTTGATAGGGCTGAGCGAGGATTTTCATTTTCGCATAGCGGTCCGCTGGATATGCGGATGGATCGGCGGCAAGCTTTAACTGCAGAGCAGGTGGTTAACACCTATTCGCAGAGCGAGCTGGAGCGGATTATTCGCGATTACGGCGAAGAGCGGCCAAATATTGCGCGGCGTTATGCTGCTGCGATTATTAAGGCTAGACCGCTGGCGACAACTGAAGATTTAGCATCGGCTATCTTGAAGGCGCACGTCGGACGGCGCCAGCGAACGCATCCGGCGACACGTACTTTTCAGGCGATTCGGATTTTTGTAAACGATGAGCTTGAGCAAGTACGAGCGATTATGCCATTATTACCCGAGCTGTTGTCGCAGGGCGGGCGAGTCGGTGTAATTAGCTTTCATAGCCTGGAGGATCGTATCGTTAAGCGATACTTTGCCGAACAGGCCAAGAACGGCTACGAGGCGGAACTTCGTATCATTACGAAGCATCCTGTCGATGGAGCTATTAGAGATGTTCACAATCCGCGCTCGCGAAGTGCTAAGCTTCGTGTCGCTGTGAAAATATAAAAACAGAAAGGAAGATGTAGCATGACTCGCCGCATCCAAGTACAAGTCCAAGCCGACGTCCAGCATGACATCACTGTCGTGCGCCGCGCTGCTTAGGCAAAAAACACGACTCATAGGGCAGAGGAGCGTAATTTTCGTTTTTCTCCTAACGTTCCTCTGGCTTTTGAGTATCAAAATAAATAACAAAAAACCAATCCACCACATGTCATATTCACGAACTACACAATTTAATAGCCGGCGCCAAGGTAATTATGGGCGCAACCGCAATACAGTTGCTTTTGCATCGGCTATCAAACTCGGCCCGATTTCTAATGCGATTATTATTGCACTTCTCTTGACGCTGCTAGGTCTGTTATACTTAACACAAGCGGGGAATGTTTCGGGCTATGATTATGAGTCAAATGACGTCAGTAATAAAATTTCGACGTTGACCGAACAGAAAAGTGATCTGGCGGTTGAGAATGCTCGCCTGACAGCTCTGCAATCAGTTAAAGACAGCAGCGTTGCTCAAAGGATGACTACCCCGGCTGATACTCAGTATGTAAGCAAATAGGAGTTCTAAGATCATGAGCGTATCGCCAACTCGTTTTATTCGACGCTCGAGAGTTGGCTTTTTGTTTAGTATAGTGTTGGTCGTCTCGGCCATTTTTGTAGTGCAACTTTTCGTGGTGCAGGTAGTGCGGCATGATTACTATGTGAAGCAGGCCGATAATGAGCAGATTAAGAAGTTCATGCTCAAAGCGCAGCGCGGCGAGATTTACTCTATGGACGGCAGCGACCCGAAGCCGCTGGTGATGAACGAGACAGTCTATAAAGTTTGGGCTGATCCAACACAAGTATCTGATAAGCAGGCGGTGGTTGATACGCTGAATAGCGTCGCTGGCGGCAACGTAGTTGATGGTTTTGCGGCGCTGATTGACAAAAAACCTAGCCGCTACCAAATTTTGACGAAATATATCACACGGACGCAGGCTGAATTAATCAAGAAGGAAAAGCTAGCGGGTATCGGTTTCGAAGTTGGAACGCGCCGGGTTTATCCTGAGGGACGATTGGCCAGCCAGGTTTTGGGTTTTGTTAATCACGAAGGGAAGGGGGTGTATGGCTTCGAGCAAGCTAATAACCAAACTCTGTCTGGGCGCGACGGTATGCTCAAAACGGTGACGGACGCTCGCGACGTACCGCTGACAATTGGTGATAAGAATGTCCGCCAGCCGGCAGTAAATGGACGGAGTATTGTTTTGACGATTGATCGTAATATTCAGGCACAAGTCGAATCAGCGCTTGAGGCTGGTGCTAAGCGTAGTAAAGCCACCAGAGCAAGCGCTATCGTCATGGAGCCAAGTACTGGCAAAGTGTTGGCAATGGCCAATATGCCGACGTATGATCCGTCAAATATCAATACTTCTGACGTGTCGGTCTTTAACAATGATACGATTTCGCATCCGTACGAAGCGGGCTCTGATGTCAAGACTTTCACGGTAGCTACCGGAATCGACAAAGGCGTTATCTTGCCGCAGAGTACTTACAACAATACTGGCAAAATCAAGGTTGAAGATATCACGATCAATAACGCTTCGAAAAACAGCTTCTTGAACGGCGACATTACTATGCAGACGGCACTGAATTGGTCGCTGAATACTGGTATGGTAACGATTGCGCAGCGGCTGGGAAATGGTTCTTATATTACTCGCGGCGCTCGCGATACGATTTATGATTACTTTTATAATCGTTTCCGGCTGGGGCAGTTGACTGGTATTGAGCTGGCGAATGAGGCGGGCGGCACAGTTATCTCGCCAGCACAGCAAGAAGGTAATGCTGTGCGTTACAGTAATATGGTGTTTGGCCAGGGTATGAATGTGACAATGCTGCAGGTGGCGAGCGGTTTTTGTTCGGTAGTTAATGGCGGCGTATATCACGCGCCAACGATTATTAACGGCACGATGGGTGATGGCGGCAAGTTCGCGGCTACGGCGGCGAAGACTAGCGCTCGTGCTATCAGCGAAGCTTCGTCGCAGACAGTGCGCGAAATGGTGCATCAGGCTCATTATGCGACATATAAGCCGCATGACGACTCGGAACGCTGGCTAGTCGGCGGCAAGACCGGTACTTCGCAGGTGATTGTTAATGGCAAGTATGATGATAACGAGACGATTGGTACCTATCTGGGTTTTGGCGGCGAATACGGTAAAATTCCGCGTTACGTTATTATGGTAGAGATAGCGGCAGACGGCCGCGGTATGGGCGGCGGCTCGGACGCTAAGCCTATTTTCAACGAGATATCCAACTGGATGATAAAATACTTAAAATTAGCCCCGAGAGAGTAGGGTAGGGAGTATAATGGTAATATGTCGATTGTAACTTTTGGAAACGAATTGAACTCAGTTTTTCTAATGAGCTTGATGGCATTTCTACTGGCGATGCTGCTAACGCCAGTATATACATATTTTGCTTACAAATATAAATTCTGGAAAACACAGCGTACGGCAGCGGTAACTGGCGAAAAACTCAAAATTTTTAACTTATTACATAAGAAGAAAATCGAGCGGCATATTCCGACGATGGCGGGAATAATTGCCGTAGTGGCGATTGTGGCGGTGACGCTGGTCTTTAATCTGGATCGAGCGCAAACTTGGCTGCCATTGGCGGCGTTGGTTGGCGGCGCGGTGATTGGTCTGATTGATGATATTTTGAATGTTTTTGGCTCTAACCGCAAGGATGCTGGCTTGCGCAGCTGGGTGAAATTTGCCATGATTATCGGCGTCGGGCTAGTGCTGGGCTGGTTTTTCTTCTGTAAGCTCGGCTACTCGTCGGTGCATATCCCATACGTTGGCGATTGGCAAATGGGCGCGTGGATTGTCGGATTGTTTGTGTTTGCGGTGGTAGCGACGGGTAACGCGGTCAATATAAGCGACGGCCTGGACGGCTTGGCGGGCGGTTTGCTGGTAATGTCGTTTTCAGCATTTGGTGTGATTGCGCTACTGCAAGGCCACTTGAAGTTAGCGGCGTTCTGCTTCACGGTGGTTGGCGCTTTGCTGAGCTATCTGTGGTTCAACATCTTTCCAGCACGGTTCTTTATGGGCGACGTTGGCAGCTTTGCTTTTGGGACGAGCTTGGGTGTAGTAGCGATGATGACCAACACGCTGTTTTTGCTGCCGATTATCGGCATATTGTTCGTGGTCGAGGCTGGGTCAAGCTTGTTGCAGATGACCAGCAAGAAATTATTCCATCGCAAGATATTTCTGTCGGCGCCGATTCATCATCATCTGGAGGCATCAGGCTGGCCAGAGGCTAAAGTGACGATGCGTTTTTGGGTGATTGCTGGCGTGGCGGCTTTCGTGGGTATAGCAATGGCGATGACCGGGGGGCACATCGCTCCGTGATTGGTGCTCGGCATCGCGACAGGTACGTACAATTTACCGATGGCAAAATTCAGCGTAAACACCGGCCTGATTATTGGTTGGTGTTATGTGCGGCGTTGTTGATGCTGGTAGGAATGATAATTGTTTATTCGGTCGGGCCGCAGTATGCTAATTTGCAGAATAGTGCTTATGGCAGCGATTATTCTAGCACATATTTCTTTTTCAAACAGCTTATGGGTATTAGCCTGGCAGTTAGTGGTTTTGTACTGCTAGTATTAGTACCGTTTGATTATCTCAAGAAGTATATTTTTCAGTTAATGATGATTGGAATTGGCTTATCGTTTTTGCTTTTTTTGATTGGAAATATTCTGCATGTTGATGCAATAGCGCAAAATACGCTAGGCGCTTATCGCTGGTTTCATTTGGGGCCAGTGAATTTTCAGCCGTCCGAGCTGCTAAAATTAGCAATGACTTTGTATATGGCGGTGTTTTTAGGTAAACGCTACCAAGAGGGTAAGATAAACGACTTGAAAGAAACAGTCTACCCAGCAGCGGCGCTGGTCGGCTTTTTGTTATTTATTGTCGTAGTGTTGCAAAAAGATATGGGCTCGGGGGTGGCGATAGCGGCGGCTGCGGCGTCGATATTTATGGTGAGTACGATAAGAATGAAAACTCTGATGCAAATTGCACTAGTGGGCGTGCTGTTTTTGGGGCTCACGGCAGTAACGGCGCCGCACCGGTTGGAACGGATTACGACGTTTTTCGGAGCGAGTAAATCAGCTTCGCAAGACGATAACGATTATCATATCAAAAACGCAATGATTGCGTTGGGGACAGGCGGGTTAACTGGCCGCGGTATCGGCAAGAGTATTCAATCGACAGGCTACTTGCCAGAGGCAATTAACGATTCGATTTTTGCTGTAATTGGCGAGATTTTTGGTTTTGCCGGGACGGTGTTGGTAGTAGTGCTGTTTGCAGCTTTGTTGCTGCGGGTTTTGCGAGTTGCTGAATACTCGCCAGATATGACCAGGCGATTGGTAGTGGCGGGTATTTTTGGCTGGTTATTTGCGCACTTCTTCATGAATATTGCATCAATGATTCATTTAGCTCCGTTAACAGGTATAACGCTGCCGTTCTTGAGTGCTGGCGGCAGTAGTATGCTGTTTTCGGGCGCAGCTTTGGGGATTGTTTTCCAGTTATCGCGATATACTGCACATAAACCAATAGATATAGGAGGCCAAGATGCGGATATTAGCCGTAGGCGGCGGCTCGGGGGGTCACGTTACTCCAGTCGTCGCCGTGTTGCGAGAAGTTAAAAAACAGCAGCCAGATGCAGAACTGCGGTTTTGGGTTGACCGCAAATTTAGCAAGCAAGCGCGCAATGTTATGGCTAGTTTTGATAACTCGGTGCGCGTAGATGTCATTGCTAGCGGTAAATTACGCCGCTATCATAATCTTAGCGTTGTGCGTCAGCTGTTACGCTTACGGACGATTGTGTGGCCAAATTTTGTTGATGCGCTGAAGGTGTGCGTGGGCTTTGTCCAGAGCTTAGTGAAGCTGATTGTCTGGCGTCCAGATGTGATATTTACGAAAGGAGGCTACGTTTGCATGCCGGTCGGCTTGGCGGCACATGTGCTGCGCATTCCGCTGGTAATTCACGACTCAGACGCTCATCCAGGGTTAACTAATCGCGTATTGGCACGTTGGGCTGACCGTATTGGCACTGGCGCTCCGCTAGAATATTATCCATACCCCAAGGCGATTAGTCGTTACGTTGGCGTACCGATCCGCGAGGGGTTCAAGCCGTACAGCGAGCAGCAGCGCCGCGTGGTTAAGGAAAAACTAGGATTTCCAAGCAACAGACCGTTAGTGCTGGTTACTGGCGGCGGTTTAGGTGCGGAACGGTTGAATAATGCCGTGGCAGATACTATTAGCGAACTTGCACAGTTCACTAGCGTAATTTTAATAACTGGTACTGGCCAGTATGCCGAGATTCGGCGGCGATTGCCAGAGGATACAGATCAAGTTAAAGTTTACGATTTCGTTAGCGACGGTATGATTGATATGCTTGGTGCGGCTGATGTTGTGGTAGCACGAGCTGGTGCGACTACAATTCTCGAGCTGGCGGCGCTAGCCAAGCCAACGATTCTGGTGCCGAACGGCTTCTTGACCGGCGGTCATCAAATTAAAAATGCTAAGGTGTATGAAGATAAAGGCGCTGTCAAAGTTATCGATGAAATGCAAATGGAAAAAACGCCGCAGCTGCTCGTCGACGAGATAAAAAACCTTATTAACGATCCCGCAGAAGCACGGCGAATGGGGCAGGCTTTTCTGTCGTTTGCGCACCCTGGTGCTGCTAAAGATATGGCTGATATGATTCTAGATGCTGCTAATAGCCGCCGAACGAACCCTGATAGCGCTGCAAAATGATATAATTAATACCACAAGCATGTTTGGTATGAGATCGAAAAAATCTAAATCACGCCGCGCCGCACAGCCTGTGCGGCGCCGTGCTGTGGTTGATGATAGCTCGCCTAGTGCGGGAACACTATTTCGGCGTAATCGTACCTTGACTGGTAGCCTCATTTCCTCGGTGCCTAGCCCTAATGAACAATCGGCTAGCTTGCAATCACCGCGCGTACAGGCGCACAATCTGAAGCGCAAACGCCGCTCTATCCGCTTAGCGTTGATTAGCGCATTAGTGCTAATTGCCGGTTTGGGGTGGCTGCTTACTCAGATTATTGTCGAGCCAAAAGTGCAAATTGTCGGCACTAGTAACGATTCAGAAGTACAAACTGCCGCCCGCGATTATGCAGCAGCAATTCAAGATTACCTCTCTGCTAATCCCCTCGAGCGGCTGGCTGTAAATATCAATGCTAATAATCTTAGCCGAGCCATTCAAAGTAGATACCCAGAAGTATCCAGCGTGTCGCCGCCAGCTAAAGGTGCTCTCTGGTCGGCCGATTTTTCGGTTAATTTGCGCTCGCCAGTGGTTTATTGGCAGTCTGGTAACATGAAAGCTTATGTTGATAGCACAGGTGTAGTATTTGAACGTAATATCCTCGGCACGTCAGTTATCGCCGTCGAGGATCAAACTGGAATTCGTGCAAGCGTTGGCAATTCAGTAATTAGCGGCCGTTTCCTGCAGTTTATCGGCAAGGTCGTGGGATATTTCAAAGAAAACAATTTTACTGTTAATAAAATGATTCTGCCAGCTAGTACTACTCGCCAGGTGCTAGTCAGCCTCGACGGGGTGGGGTACTCGATTAAAATGACAGTTGACCGCCCAGCGGCTGGCCAAGTCGAAGACGCGGTGCGTGCCATCCGCTATTTAACGAACAGAGGAATAGCTGCAGAGTATATTGATGTGCGGGTGAGTAGGCGTGCTTTTTATAAATGAGAAAGAGGCTTTAGATAGAAGGCTACCCCTGCACTGGTGGGCTATGTTCTACTTTTGTTCTATTAAACAGCTAAATAGGCTAGGTGAAAAAACTATATTAAAATATTGAAAATGCAAAAAGTCAAATAAAGCAGGCGAGGCGGGAAAAGTAGTAGGGGACAATATTTTTGAAAAAATGCAAATTTATTCTCACAGCGCTGAGATTTTTTCTGTGGATAACTTAAGTCTATAAACATGTGCTAATTACTACAATTTAAATTTCGAGTTTGTTTTCGAGTGCGTGGACTTATATCTATAGAACTGCTGGTTGGCGGTATTTTTATATAGCGAATAAATATAAATATAAAAGTAAAAGATAACTCTAGCAGCGCGACTAAAGCTCCCCATTCATAGACCAAGATTAATAAGCTGCGGCTTGTATCAAGTAAAACCGTTATTTGCGAACGTATGATTAATCATCCTGACAACATAGATTATAAGACGTAAAACGGACATTGTGCGACGTTAAGTCTATGTGTAAAACATGAATGAGATTACATCCCTTTTACTACTGTTTTTGATTAATCTCGAAGATTTATTGTTTTACAACTTTTAGCTATTTTATGTTTGCCCCGCCTTTTATGTATGTACGATATTTTGTCTTTGTGTGCGTATTTGTCTGTATTTTGTCGTCTTCATGTTAGTCTTTCTCAAGATTATTTTATTAGATTTTACTATGTATATATTTATTGTAACTACTTACATCTACAAAAATCCAAACTTTTGCGTTTGAGCTTCCTGAGCAAATCGTTAAAATTAAAATGTTCTATATTTGTTCTAAATATGTTGGTTGCTGGACAAAATATAGATAGGTAGGGCTAGTCCTTGTCGCTTATCGATTAGCTTTAGCAGAGTCTCGCTTACTCATGCGATAAGGTTTTATACATCACAAAGACCAAACCTATAAATAACACTTCAAATTACTATAAGCATAAGTTAGAGGTTAGAGGTTAGAGCTATCAATTTTAGATGTACTCTTTTCAATGCGACGCTGTATTTTTTCAGTATCTTCAGCTGCTGGAAAATCCTCTGGGTTCATACCTTGCTGATTGCGGATAGTCGTTCTAACTGCGTCATTATTATCGTTATTATCATGAAGTATAGAGTCGTGCGATGATATTCCGTAGTTTTCTATGTTGGCTGCCGTCATCTCGTTTGCTAATGTTTTACCGGCTAGCACAACATTGTGGGCTTTATTTGCCCAAGGCTTGTTTCCGGTGTTTAGCTTCCTTTTCATCTGTTTATTAGTTTTGTCGCCGAAGAAAGACTTATCACCCTCGCTTTTTATTCTAGCCAACCCTCTTGGACTAATACCCGCCTCCATTATACTAGAAGATAACCTCTTGTCTGATTCGGAAAATTCACGCCGGCGTGCAAGTCTGTCCATATCTTGTCTATATTGATCTGACATCTCCTGTTTGCGTGTTTGAATAGCAAAATATGCCTGAGCCTCCGCAATCTTGGGTTTTTTAACAGGGCTACCGTTTTGAGCAATAATGTAACACGCAAAACGTGTAAGTTTTATATCATCTATAGCCCTTGGGTTGCCGTACCCTATAGAAACCATTTTCGACACATCTCGAAAATGGTTTTCCACAGGAGCGCCTGTTTTAGATATTGCTATTTTAGCCCGTGTAATTACTGGCATAAAACCATCCCACGTCCCGTATTCAAGAACTTCGCCAAGCTCCCTAGCATACCAAAACTCACCTTGCTTATCTTCATGCTTGATAGACTCAAAAATGCTATCACTTTGTTTGATTTTTAACTCACTTGCCATATCTTTATTATACCAAAAAGCTCATCGTGATTATTATAACACTACTGTAAAAC
>CAUTSQ010000021.1:0-14655 GCA_963541395.1 uncultured Candidatus Saccharibacteria bacterium
ATACGCTTTTTAATTTTGGTAATTTCTGCTTCGGAAACTGGAGTTGGCGATGTGCCGCTGCCGACAAAGCCGGTAACGCCTGGCGTGTTGCGGACGATATACCAGGTTTCGTCGGTTAATTTCATCTCGACCAAGACATAACCCTGAAAGATGATGGCGTTGATGATTTTGCGCTTGCCATTTTTGATTTGGACTTGCTTTTCTTTCGGCACGATGGCGTCAAAAATTTTATCAGCCATGTCGATAGTTTGAGCGCGCTGGCGGATGCTTTCAGCGACTTTTTCCTCGTAGCCGCTGTAAGTATGGATAGCATACCATTGCCGCGAGCTGTCATAACGATTTGATTTTGCCATAAGATCCTTTCTACTTTGTTCCCATGATTAGTTTGAATAGCCAGGCGAAGCCATAATCCAGCAAGATAATGACCAGAAACAGCGCTGCGGTAAAAACGATCAGCGCGCCGACCATACCCCAAGTCGAGCGGCGGTCTGGCCAGCGGACTTGCTTGATTTCTTGCCAGGCGCCGCGGAAATAACCAGTGATGGCGCTGAGCGGATTGCGGCGGCTTTTTGAGTTTTTAGGACTGCTGGCGGCAGTTTTGGCCTTGGCGCTAGACTTAGTAGTTTTGGCGCTAGATTTTTCGGTTTGCGCGCGGCCAGCTAATTCTTTGGCGGTCGCCAGGATGCTCGGCTTTTTTGGCTTTGTAGCTTTGTCACCGGCAGTAATGCGAGTAATATGGCTTTGTGATTTTTGCTTTGATTTACCTTTTGCGGATTTTGCCACGATAGTGTTTCCTCCCAAATTAAATAGCCTGGTATGTCCCAGACTGTCAAGTTAATTATACGACTGCCGAGCGAAAATAGCAAGCGATTTCGCGTCTTTTCTAAAGCGCTAAGACTTAATTTTTTTCACAGCGGGCAATGAAAAGCTGAAAGTCGAGCCGTGATTGAGGCGGCTTTTGAGTTTGATCTCGGTTTTGAGTTTGAGAGCTAGTTTGGCGACAACGTAAAGACCAAGCCCAGTACCGCTAGTTTCGCGGGTGCGATAATCTTCGCTGCGCCAGAATTTTTGGTATAAGTGTGCTTGGTCGCTGCGACTGATGCCGATGCCAGTGTCTTTGACGGCAAAATTGATGGTGTCGTTTTCGCCGGGCTTGACGATGATGGTAACGCCGCCCTTTTCGGTGTAGCGGATGGCGTTGGTGATGAAGTTTTGCAGGATTTCTTTGAGGTAGAGGCGGCTTTGGCTAACTTGGCCGATTTGCGGCGCGATATCAATGTCAAAGGTTAGTGATTTGTCGGCGGCTTGCGGTGCGTATTCGGCGTACAGTTCGTCGATTAGCGATTGGACGTCAATATTCTCTGGCTCGTCAGCGACACCGCGTTCAGCACGGCTCAAGGTTGAAAGATCGTTGACCATTCGCGCCAAAAATATAATTTGTTCGTGAGCAGTGCTGATGCCATTGATTAATCTTTCTTTTGGAATGTCGGGGCGTTTAATCATCAGCGAGACATTGCTCAGCGATCCTTCGGCGATAGTTATCGGAGTGCGCAGCTCGTGGCTGACAACCGAAATAAACTCGTCGCGCTCGTCGTCGAGAGATTTTTGCTTGGTGATGTCGCGCAAGATGATTACATAGCCATCGTCGCTGACGCTGTTGGTGCTGCGAATTGGCGAGTATGTTACGCCGAGGCGAATGCTTTCGTTGGATATTTTGGCGGTTAGATCATCGCGGTATTGCGTGGTTTTGGCGGAATGTAGCTTGTCAGCGAACTTGAATGGCTGTTTATTCTTATCAATGATCGAAATAAAATCGTCAATACATTTGCCAGCGAGATCAGTATTAGTGTCAAATAAGTTTAGCGCCGAGGCGTTGTATAGCGAAATGATACCGTTTCTGTCGGTGCTAATAATAGCGTCAGAGAGGTTGTTGACGATAGTAACGATGCGATCTCGCTGCAAGCGCTCGGCGGTTTGGCTGCGCAAGAGTTCGGCTTGATCAATCGCCTGGGCTGAAATGACCATCTTGACCATGTAGCTGATGATGAGCGTACCCAAAAAGTGGATGACGATAGACACAACTTGTTTGTCGTCGCTAGCATGAATAATGACACTGCCCGAGGCAGCCGCAAACAATGTTGCAATACTAATATTAATGCCTGACTGGCCCAGGTAAACAGAGCTGGCTAGCAATAGCGCCGACCATGTATAAATTAGCGGCATATCAAAACCAGAAACCGTTAATACGTAAGTTAACGCTAAAATATGATAACCGATGAGCCCGGCAATATGGCCAATAGGTTGCCGCGGCGCTGCGAAAAATTGCCAAAAGCCGATAATGACCCAACAGACGTTAACCGCGTAAAAAGCGTACATATTCACTGCTGTCGGCTTGCCGAGCGGCGAGAATTGCATGAAGACGCTGTACGCCACTAATAGCAGCGGAATCAAAAGCGCTATCCAGCGAATGATCTTCATGCGATGCGTTGACGGATCGATGTCTATATAGTCTTTGACTTGGCCACCCATAGCTCTTATTAGTATAACCGCAAAGGCAATTTATGAAAAGACTTAGACGATTGGAGTTTGGCGCTTGAGCTGTTGCCGGTGGAGTCGGTAGCGCGGATCGTAGCGTTCAACTTCGCACCAAAAGGCTGCGGAGTGGTTCATATGGCGAGTGTGGCAGAGCTCGTGAATCAATACATACCGAATCAATTCATCGGGTAGTTTCATCAAAGCAATGTTGAGACTAATCGTTCCGTTGGAGCTGCAACTGCCCCATCGGCTGCCAGCGTGGCTGAAGCGAACGCGCTGGTAAGCGAAACCATGAGTGCTAGCTAATTCTTCTAGTAGCGGCGGTAAGTATTTTTTGGCATCGCGGCGCAGAACTTTGATTGCTTCGTCTCGGATTTGCTGTTGAAGTTCCTGATTGTCGAGTGAAAATTCGGGCGGCAGCTTGACTAGAAGCTTGCCGCGCATGGTACGAATTTCCGGCTGTTTGATCATCTGTGTCGGCACAATAGCTAATTGATGGGTTTTGCCGATGAGCTGCCCGTCGCGATACGGCTGGGCGATGGAAGAATCTTTGGCTATTTTGCGCAAGTCTTCGCGCGACCGTTCAATAAACGAGCGAATAAACGCTAGCGGTACTAGCCGGCCGCTAGTAACAACGAAACGCCCATCGGTGCCGAGCTTGATGCGGGTGTAGCGAGTAGCGCGGCGCATGATAACAATCTCGCCGAACTCCGGATCGTCGATAGTTTGGGGTTTAGTAGGCATATTATTATTGGATACTGATGCCGCGGCGGCGAACTTCTGGTCGCTGTCTGGCTAAGCTAGTCATTGGCCGGCTAGGACGATTGCTATCGCCGAGACGAGCTAATACGGTGCGCGCTTGGGTTTTGTATGTGTGTTTGCCGCTGATAACGACTGGTTTCTCGATGGCGTTTGGTTCGGTGAAACTCTTGACGGCGGCATCAAAGTTTATAGTATCTAGCGAGTGGCCTTTTTGAATACGGCGCCGGCAAGTTGCTTCATCGGTCTGCACCCAAATAATAAGCGGCTTATAACCATGCCCTTTGGCCCAGCGCGCAAATTCGGCGCGGCGGACGCGGCTTAAGTTGCTGTCTTCATAAATAAAAGTTTGCTTGGTGCGTGCTATCTCGGCCAAAAATCGCTGGCAGACCTCCTCGCTGGCATTGCTATCTAGACTGTGCTCGCTAATAAATTGCGAATCAACAAACGGCGCATTAAACATCTCAGAAAATTGCTGCGCGAAAAATGTTTTGCCGCTGCCTGGCAAGCCAACCATCATGATAGCGTGCGGATGAGAGATAGAACTAGGATTCATAAAATTATTATAGGTAATGGAACTTAAAACTGCAATTATGCACTTATGTGGTTTGTGGCAGGGGCATGAGGAATCGAACCTCAATCTACGGTTTTGGAGACCGTTATACTAGCCGTTGTACTATGCCCCTTTACGCTTTCCTATTATATTATAGCATAGCGAAATGTTTTTAAATATCATCAATGGCGATATCTTTAGGTTGATCTTTTTTGACGCGGACGGCACGCTTGAAGCGGCGGTTAGCGGTTTCATCAGCAGCATGCGGAATTGGCGGCAGCGACAGTAAGCGTTCGGATTTTTCTTTGTCGTCATCGAGGCTAGAGACAGCTTCGACGAAAAATTTATCAATTAGCCATTCCCGCCCCGGCGGAGTTTGCCCGGTGACAGTAATCCGCCAGCGCTCGTCGCCCCATTTATCGATATTGGTAATTCGCAATGGGTGCGCTAGCATCATCGTGCCCTTTGGAATGGCGGCGATAATTCGGCGGATAGCAGCGACGCCGGCTCGCTTGTCGCGAACGAAAATATCAACAGCGATCGTGCGTACACCATGTGGCGTGACGCGGGCGCCAGTGATGTTTTGGTTGTGAACGGTGATGACTTCGCCATTGAGAGCGCGGATACGCGTCGAGGTTAGCGTGAAGCGCTCGACAACGCCGCTTAAGTCCGTGAATGGATCGAGCTTGACGAAATCGCCTATCTTGTACCAGTTTTCTGAAATCATAATCGCGCTGGCGGTCAGGTCGCGCAACACGATACCGATAGTTTGTCCGGCCACCAAAGCAAACATAGCACCAGCACCAATAGCGGCTAGCCCGCCAGAGGTGCTAGAGTTAGCGGCGGTTGGGCTGAGGATTCGCCAAGCGATATAACCAACCGATACTACCACTAGTGTGCGAATGATGGCAATAGACACGCTCAGGTATGTTTCGGTTTGCCGCAACCGAGTGACGCGCGCTTCGTCTGATTCATTGTCGCTGCGGCGGCCGATACGTTGTGCTATGAAAATCAAGCCGCGCGCTAGGAACTTACTCAACCAATAAGCAGCAATCATCGACAAAACTAGTACTAGCAGCGAGCGAAAAGCATTCGGCGATACTAGCAGGCTCTTTAGATCGTTAATTACCGAAGTTGATATTGCACTATCCATACTTACTATCATGCACTGTTTGTCGCAAAAAATCTATATATTTTCACACTAATTTTTCACAAAATTTCACAAAATGCTTATTTTTGTTGCAATCATAAGCAAAAAAGCGCTATACTGTTAAATGAACATACATAAGGGGAATAGTTAGGCTACTTCATAACTAGTAGGATTTTTATGAAAATATTAATGTTAGGGTGGGAACTCCCACCGCACAACAGCGGAGGTCTCGGTGTTGCATGTTATCACTTGTCTAAGGCGCTTGCTCAGCGGGGCGCGTCAATTGATTTCGTGCTCCCCTACACTGCAAAATACGATGATATTGATTTCTTGAATATTTACTCGGCGACCGAACTGCCGCCATTTCATGGCGATAAGGCGTTGAATTCTTATGGCGGCGGCGCAGTGACGGCGCGTAATCTCGATGATGTTCCGGCTGGCGATTTGACGACCATGCGGGGCGTGCAAAAGCAATATGTTGGCTATGTCGAGCAGCTGGTCGATCGGATTGACAAACCAGACGCTATCCATGTCCACGATTGGCTAACGATGGAAGCTGGCATGCGCGCCAAACAATTAACCGACGCGCCGCTAATCGTTCATGTTCACGCTACGGAATTTGACCGCGCTGGTGCTAGCGAATTTGGCAACCCTGTCATTCACGAGATTGAATATAACGGTCTAATGATGGCTGACCGAATCATTGCTGTTAGCAATATTACTAAGGGAATTATCGTTCATAAATACCATATTCCAGCTGACAAAATTGAGGTCGTACACAACGCAATTGATGCCAGCTCGCTGATTAACTACGACTATGACCGGCGGACTTACAAGTACTTAGAATTACTTAAGGACGAAGGCTATACGGTGGTATCTACGGTGACGCGCTTTACGGCGCAGAAGGGCCTGGTGCAGCTGATGCGCGGTTTTGCCAAGGCTTGCCAGCAGCACGACCGCTTTGCCTTTTTGCTGGCTGGCGACGGCGAGCAGCGCGACGAGCTGATTCGGATTGCTGCTGACCATGGGGTTGCTGATAAAGTATATTTCACAGGTTTTGTCCGCGGCAAGCAGTGGCGCGACGCTTATCGCGTGTCGGACGTCTTCGTGATGAGCTCGGTTAGCGAGCCGTTTGGCTTGGCCGCGCTCGAGGCGGCACATTATGATACAGCGCTAATCGTGACTAACCAGTCTGGTGTTGGCGAAGTTCTCGATACGGTTTTTCGTTATGATTTTTGGGATACGCATAAGTTGGCTGATCAGCTAGTGGCTTTGGCTAAATCGCCGCAATTGCTGAACGATATGAAGCGCGGCATCAAATCGGAATATGCTCGTATCAGCTGGGATGACGTTGCTAGCAAGTGCTTATCAATTTATAGCCGCACTCAGAAAGGAGCCAAATGATGAGCAAAAAACGCGGAGTGGTTTTGTATCTGCACATGCATCAGCCGTGGCGCGTACGCGAATATTCGGTGTTTGATATCGCTGATCGGCATGATTATTTCGATAATTTTGATGATAAGTATCGCAGTAATCGCTTTATTTTTGAGAAAGTTGCTGATAAGTCGTACCGGCCGATGCTGACATTACTGCGCAAATTACTGGCTGCGTATCCAGATTTTTGCGTGTCGCTATCGGTGACTGGCACATTGCTGGACCAGGCTGAACGCTGGGCGCCAGACGTAATTGATTTGCTGCGCGATATTATCGACACTGGCCGCGTCGAGATCGTTGGCGAAACTTATTACCATAGCTTGGCGTTTTTCTATAGCCGCGACGAATTTCAGCGGCAAGTCGATATTCATCGCCAGAAGATTCGCGATCTGTTCGGCGTCGAAATCACCGCTTTTCGCAACACCGAGCTGAGTTACAATAACGAGCTAGCCGAATGGGCCGACCAGCAAGGCTATAAAGGTATCATCGCCGAGGGCTGGGATAAAGTTCTCGGTTGGCGCAACGCTAATTACATGTACCGGCCAGCTGGCACGAAAAATGTCAAACTATTGTTGAAAAATTACCGTTTGAGCGACGATATCGCTTTTCGTTTTAGCAATCGCGACTGGGAATCGTATCCGCTGACTTCCCCGACCTATGTCGATTGGGTTGACGCAAGTATGGGCCACGACGGCGAAATAATTAACTTATTTATGGATTTCGAGACTTTTGGTGAAAATATTTGGGCGGACACAGGCATTTTCGAGTTCTTTGCTGACTTTGTTGAGCGTTGGCTGGGGCGTTACAACCATACTTTCTACACGATTAGCGGCGCCTGTCAAGCGCTAGAAGCGCACGACGAGATTGACTGCCCGCAGACGACTACTTGGGCTGATACCGAGCGCGACTTGTCAGCGTGGCTAGGCAATAGTATGCAGCACGAAGCGATGCGCGACCTATACGCTATGGAAAAGGATGTGCTTGGTTCGGGCGATCTTGGCTTGATAGCTGACTGGCGGCAGTTGACGACCAGCGACCATCCGTACTACATGTGTACTAAGTACTTTAATGACGGCGACGTGCATGCGTATTTTAGTCCGTATGATTCGCCGTACGACGCGTTCTTGTATTTCATGAATGCGCTGCGCGATGTGCGCTACCGATTGCATGAACATAATATTGCGGGGTATTGATGGCGCGACCGATAATTCTTAGCAATAACGAACTGCAAGTTGGGCTGAGCCGCCATGGCGAGGTTAGCGATGTTTATTTCCCTTACGTTGGTTTAGAAAACCATACGATTGGCGGCAATACTCGGCATCGTGTCGGTGTTTGGGCGGATGGCCGTGTATCGTGGCTGAGCGACGATGGCTGGTCATGCAAATTTAGTTATCACCACGAGGCGCTGATCGGCCATATCGTGGCTGTGAATGAACAAATTGGCATTATGTTAGAGTTCGACGACGCGGTCGATACAGATTTTAACGTGCTTCTGCGGACAATTCATGTGGTTAATTTGCGGCCTGAAACGCGCGATGTTCGGTTATTTATGCATCAAGCTTTCATTATCGGTGATTCTGGTAGCAGTACTGATACCGTTCAAGTGTTGCCAGACGATAATGCTGTCATTCATTACCGTGGACGCCGAGTTTTTGCGGCGTCGGGCCAAATTGACGGCGGCGAGTTCTTTGACCAATATGCAGTTGGCGTATTTGGCCGCGAGGGTCGCGAAGGTACTTATCGCGATGCTGATGATGGCGAGCTATCGAATTCGACTGCCGAGCATGGCCGCGTCGACTCGACGATCCGCTTCAAATTAGAGTTGGCCGGTCACGGTTCGGCGCGGGTAAACTATTGGCTAGCTGCTGGTACTTCCTTGCGCGAAGTGCTTTACATACACAAAAATATTATTTCTCAGACAATCCATAAGCGCTTTGAAGCTACTGCTAAATGGTGGCGGCTGTGGCTGCGTCCAGCGAAGAAAGTAGCGCAGCGTGTCAAACCAGAGTATCGCCAGGCGTTTATCAATAGTACGATGCTTCTCAAGGCGCATATTGATAAGCGCGGTGCTGTTATTGCTAGCAGCGATGGCGAGGCGCTTAATTATCAGCGCGATGCCTACGCGTACTGCTGGCCGCGTGATAGCGTATATGTTCTCTGGCCGCTAATTCGCATGGGTTATACCGAGGAAGCCTACAATTTCTTTGATTTTTGCCGCCGGGCGTTAAGTCCGAAAGGTTATCTATCGCATAAATACCGTGCCGACGGCGCTCTGGGTAGTAGCTGGCATTCGTACGTGCATCCAGATGGCACTGTTTCGGCGCCAATTCAAGAGGATGAGACGGCTTCGGTGCTGTTCTTATTCTGTCAATTTTATAATAAGACTGGCGACGACACGCTGCTACAGCGATTCTATACGTCGATGGTAGTACCGATGGCGAATTTTCTGGCCAGCTATGTTGATAATCGGACGCACTTGCCAAAACCAAGTTATGATCTCTGGGAAGAGCATTTCATGGTGACGACGTACACGACAGCGACTGTTCAAGCGGCACTGTTCGCGGCGGCTAATCTGGCTGATCAGCGTCGAGACGAGGTTGGAGCTGTCGCTTGGCGGACGGTTGCCGAGGATATCAAACAGTCCGCGCAAAAACGCTTGTACGATCCTCATCAGAAAGCTTTCCGCAAAGGTTTGCACCGCAACAAAAACGGCACTTACACGCCTGATGATACGCTTGATATGTCGGCTGTTTATGGCGCTTTTATTTATGGCCTATATGATAATCAAGAAGATTTGCATCAGGCCGTACAAACAGCTCTCGACCGCTTTCATTTCAAGCTGGAAGCGCCAGGCCTGCCGCGCTACGAGGATGACGCCTATTACCGCAGCGCTCCGGATGCTCCGAGTAACTGGTGGTTTATCGTTTCGTTGTGGCTAGCTCAGTATTATTTGGAGTGCGGCGACGAAAATTCGGCGCAGCGGATAATTTCGTGGGTGGCTAGCCAAGCTTGGCCGACTGGTGTTTTGTCCGAGCAGATTGATCCAGTTTCGGGGCGCGAGTGCTCGGTAGCGCCGCTTTGCTGGAGCCAGGCTGAATTTATATCGACGATTCTTGACACAATAAAAAGATGAGGATAACAGGGTGGGAGTCAGTTCGAGAACAAAATTGAAAGCATCTAGAGCTCTTCGCCGGCTTACGCCGCGGCATATTGCTAAGGCTCGCGCTACGCGCCAAGCAATGCGCCGCTTCGCAGATCGCGCTGGCTTGGTATATTTTGGTTACGCTAATCAGCATGACGACGACCATCGCTTGGTGCGCGGCCATACGGTTTCGCACACGCATATTGATGATTATCTTTGTATAGGTACAATTCGCGGCTACGATACGACAGTTCTGCAGCGGCGCGACACTATTCGTGTTCGCCAGGGCCAGTCGCACAAGTATAAGAATCAACGCTGCCATTGGCTAATCGCTACTGTCGATTTACACACTGAACGTCCGCTGCCGCACATTTATATTGGCATGAAACGGACAGATCCGATTTATCAAGCGTCGTACAGTGCTCTACAGCCGCTAATTTTGGGGGCTACGGCGCGCTACCTGCAGGCTTTTCTTAATAAATATAATATTTATGGTGCTGCTACTCGGGCTATAGAAATTGAGTCAATTATATCGCCGCAGGCTGCTGAAGTGATAGTTTCGCATTTCGACAAAATTAATATTGAAATTGAGCGCAATACAGTGTATCTATATACCGAAAACGAGCGTCCAAACGAGGTGCAAATCGAAAAGCTAGTCTCGAACGCATTGTGGCTAGCCGAGGTAATTGATACCGCCGTACAGCAAAACAGCCCTCGCTAGAGGGCTGCTGGTTTGCCTAGAAAGGCTGCTATTTTAGCCTTTGCGCTCTTTTACTTTATTACGACCAAGAGACACATTGGTAACTTCCTTGTATTCAGCATGTCGGCGTATTTTTGGGTCGTATTTACGCAGAGTTATTTTACCTGGCGTATTTGCCGAGTTTTTGCGCGTAATATAAGTGCGGTCTTTGCTTAGTTGACTGACGAGTGCAATAGTCTTACGCTTAGTATTATTCTTCTTTGCCATAACTTCCCTTTAATGTTGTTATAAAACTTCAGTAATCAAGTATAACAGATTGGTACAGCAATTTCAAGCTAGATATGTTATTATCGCTGACGCATAATTTTCTAGCGTAAATTTGCAGAAAGAGTTGTTTTAGCGCGGTTTGGATATTGTGCCGCTCATCTCAAAACATACTGCTGCAGCCAGCAATACATCGCCACGGTGGCTGCTGCGCCGACATTGATGGAGCGGGTCGAGCCGAATTGCTCGATGGCGACGATCTTGTCTGCCACCTGCGCCATCTCCTCAGAAATCCCCGGCCCTTCCTGACCGAACACCAACACCGCCCGCTTTGGCAAGCTCGTCTCTGACATATTGACGCTGCCCGGGATATTGTCAATTGCAATAATCGTCCTGCTTTTAGACCGCATCAGCTCGACAAACTCCGCCGTCGAACCGACATACTGCACATGTAGATATTTATCCGTCATCATGGCACCGCGCTTGTTCCATTGCCGCCTGCCGATAACATAAATCTGCCGCACACCAAACGCATTAGCGCTCCTGACGATCGTCCCCATATTAAAATCCCGCTCGGTGTTCTCCAGAGCAATCACCAAGCCGTGATCCTTGGCATCCAGCTCCTTCACAATTTCCGCCTCGCTCCGACCTTTGAATTTATCGATTACATTCCGCGTGTCTTCCATGTATGTTATTTTAGCAAATATTAAGCTAACGGGACCGGCTGGCATAAGTCCGCCCGCCGTTGGTTTAATAATACCTGAAAAAGGAGGTGTGGCATTATCGCCAACGCACAATTTCGTCTAGCTGGCGGCGAGTTTTGGCTGGCACCTCGCGCTGGCTACGGTAACCTAGCGCTAACATTACTACCGGCTTTTCTAGCTCTGGGTCTATTAGCTGGTGCTGTGACAAGACCTGGCTGAGCTTGCTAATCGAAAAGCCTTCAATCGGGCACGAGTCAATCCTGCGCCCAGCGGCGGCCAGCAGCACAAAGCCTAGCGCAATGTAAGCCTGCCGCGCCGCCCACTGATGAATCATTGCTGGTTGATTGAGTATCTCAAAATCCTTTTTAGCCCAATATCGCCAAAAAGTCTTGAAGCCGGCGGCCTTGATGGAACTTTGCTTCTTGATATCGTGCAGTATATGGTCGATATGTCCGCCTTTTTGCAACAAGCCTTCGCTGGTTTTGGCAGTAAATATCAAGATGTGGCTGGCGTCAAAACGAGCAGCATTGGCGCCTGCGCAGCGTTTGATATCGGCGCGTAGCTTTTCGTCTTCCTGCACGACGATAATATTCCACGGCTCAAAACCGTACGAACTTGGCGCTAGGCGGGCGGCTTCTAGGAGCAGTTCGATGTTCTCTTGCGAGATTTTCTTGCTAGAGTCGAAAGCTTTGGTGGCGTAGCGAAATTCGAGCGCTTGCTTGATGTCGTCTATCGATATGATTGGCCTATTCATTTCATCATCCCCTCTTTAGCCGCCAAAATTTTGTTGGCGCAGATTAGCTTATATATACGATTTTAGCACTTCCCTGACTATCTTGAAAACTTGATAGTGTCCTAACGGTGAAAAATGCAAGCCGTCTGATAGCGGTAATTTAGGCAGCTCGATGTAATTGCCAAGTTTGTTTTTGCGCTGCAGTAGTTCTTGGCGAAGCTGTTCGGACGCGTCGGTAAACTCATACCCCGAATTGTCGCTAGTGTCAAAACACGGCGGCAAAATGTAGATAATTGGAGTCTTGCTGGCGAGATTGCGATATTCTAATAAGTCACGAACAATATCCTCAGGTGTTCGCGCGAAACGCTGTTGCAGGTCGTTGGTGCCGAGGGCGATAATGATTAAGTCGAAGTTATCGGCCTTTTGTAGAGCCGCCGTAAACGTCGACAAGCCATTTTTGTGCGGCTTATCGGTGCGGAAATCGCCAGCAACTCTGCCGCGAACGCCGTCGGCAGTGACCTGTGCTCTACCGCGCAAAGCTCGGCCGAGGCGGTTAACCCAGCGATCACTGTAGCGGATACGCTTGCTAGCAAAGTTAGCGCCCCAGACGTTTGAATCGCCGTAGATTAGAATGCGTTTTGCTGTTGTCGTCCGTTTTTTACTCAAGTTTGCGTCCTTTCTTCTTTGAAATAACCGCTTGCTGCTCGGGCGTAAATCGCCGCGATTCGCGCATTTTTTGGTAAGCTTTGTTGCGCGCCCAAGCGTCGATATGCTCGTTTTCTAATTCAGTCAGCGTCAGATCAAAAAAGTGTACTGCCGTCGTAGCATATAGCCAGGCCAGCGCCATTTTGACGTAATAACCGTCGTGTTTGACCCCTCGCAGCGCCGTGAAAACCTGATCAATGTGTGCTTCGTCTAGGAAATTAGTCATCAGCGAAATCACGCCGTAGCGCACCGTGAACTCGGCTTTATTCTGCAAACACTCCAGCGCAAAATCCCACCAAATTTCGCTAGTAAAGCGCCGCTTTCTCTCGACAAACGTATCAATGTGTGCCCACGAATCAACGCATGGCAAATATTGCTTGGCTAGATCAATCGCCGTTTGATCATCAAGCCGAGCGTGCGTGATCAGCAGTCCGCACAGCAGTACATACTCAAACGATTTGTTCTGTGCTTTTAACAATAATTTGCTAATGTCCGCTGCGCTCATATTAGGCGCTAATTCCCTCGCCAACCGCCGCAAATCTGGCACCCGCACACCGATGACCGGCATCTTGGTATTGACGATACTTTTGTTGAAGGCAGCGTATTGGTCGTTGTCTTTGGCGAGGTCTATGAGTCGACGCGTGAGATCTCGAGACATGTGTTTATTATAACTATTTTAACGGTGTATTGCTAATACTTTAGTCAGTATTTAATCAAAGACCGGTATTAGTTCGTGTTAGATGGTCCTTTAATACTAAGCTAATAAAACTGGATATACGATAGATTTAATTTTATATTTAGTTAAGTAAAATTACTTATCGGAATAATTACACAATTTATCATAAACGTGGCTCTCTGGTAAGATTTGTCCGCCAGTTTCCAAAGCACATACAGTCATTAGTAAAGCTATGAATATATTACTGATTATCGGTAGATGATCATTTATCCCTGTTCATAGTTTCAAATATTTCTTTAAAGACATAATCTTCTATATCTTTAAGGGGTATTGTTTTAAAGCTTTTCTCATATTCATCAGCTACACTCCTCAAGTAAGCTCTATCACGTCCAACCACAAACTGATTTGCGTGACATATTTGAAGAATATTTAAGTTGATGGATGTACTAGAGCTAAGTATGTTTGGTTGTCTATTGGCAGCTATCATTACTACACTAGGCGATAATGATAATATAAAATTCTTAAATATCGAGTCGATTGTGGGAGTTTTTGTGTATATAATTGGATTATCTGAACTAAGATTATAGCCTGGTTCTTGAAAATAAAGACTCCAATGTTGCAAGTTAGCATATGTACAGTGTTTCTTCATATCAAGAAGTGCTCTTAATATAGGGTATGCCTTTTGAAATAGGTCGGTCGTATGTATGAATCTGTAATAATCTACTGTTTCGTAAGGTTGTAGCTTCTCGCCAGTTTCTTGGTTTACTACTGACAAGCCCAAACTTGAAAAGTCCCCATTAGCTATGCAACTTTTCACTAAATCTACATTTGTAGGTAATCTCCAGAATTGTATTGATACAAACAGGCTTAGTGCAAGTTTGTCTTCAAACGTGATTCTTTTAGAATTGGACAGTAATGAGGAGGCAACCTTATCAAGTGCTGGAGTAATTTTGCTTTCAGCCTCAGCAAACGCTTCCTCTACCCAATACCCTTTTGTGTCATTAGGGTATGTTATAGTATTGAGATGATTTTTGCCAAAATATTGACCTTTTATTGAGCTTGCTTTAATTTCGCCAGTCTTTTTGTTGTATATGTAGATAAGATTATTGTCATCAAGCCAATGCTTTAGATAAGTTTTTGGTACGTAATGGTGAAATCTAGGGGGTTTATTTTTCTGTTTTGACATGAGTGCTCACTCTAGAAAAAATGCCTGCTCGAGCAATGACTTTTCTAAAAACCTAAATCCTGGAGCCACGATCGGGGCTTGAACCCGAGACCTCATCCTTACCATGGATGCGCT
>CAUTSQ010000022.1:0-14623 GCA_963541395.1 uncultured Candidatus Saccharibacteria bacterium
ACCTTATGCGCCGCAGCCGGCTAGAGGGTTTCGCGGTGGGCGCTTTTAATATTGACAATCAAGAAACATTGCGTGCGATTTGCCAGGCAGCACAAAAAACCAACGCGCCAGTAATGGTCGAAGTCAGCGCTAACGAAGCAGCTTCACTGGGCGGCTACGAAAATATTCGCGATTTGGTCGATAACTATAGCCAAAACTACGGTGTCGAGATGTATATCAACCTCGATCACGCGCCGACAGTCGAGGGTTGCAAGCAAGCTATTGATGCTGGCTTTGAATTCATTCATATTGATATTTCGCAGGCTAATCACGATGCTACTCTCGAGGAAATTATCGAGAAAACTCGCGAAGTTGTCGAATATGCTAAGTTCACGGGCGCACTGGTCGAGGCCGAGGAGCGCTATTTCTTTGGTGATTCTAACTTGCATAAAGAAGAAATCGACTACGAAGAAGTCAAAAAATGGAATACCAAGCCCGAGGAAGCCAAGAGTTTTGTCGATGCTACGGGTATTGATACTATGGCGGTGCAGGTTGGGAACTTGCATGGGCTGTATCCGGTACCGAAGATTCTCGACCTAGATTTGCTGCGTCAAATTCGTGCGGCGATTGATTGCCAGATTAGCCTGCATGGCGGTAGCGGCACGCCGCTGCACTACTTTGAGGACGCGTCCAAAATTGGTGTTAGTAAGATCAATATTAATAGCGATTTGCGCTACGCCTTCCGTACTACGCTCGAAAAGGTTTTGCGCGAGAATCCTGACGAGTATGCTGTTTTCAAATTGATGCCCGAGGTCTACGACGCCGTTCAGAAAGTCGTCGAAGAGAAAATTGGCGCCTTTGGTAGCGCTGGAAAGGCAACGCTTTAGTGGCGGTTAAAATTTTAGCAATCGGCAAAGGTACGCAAGACGTATTCCTTCGCAGCAATGAGTTCGACCCGCATACTCGCGGCAAAAAAGTCTTTACCGAGCTGCCGCTAGGTATCAAAATGGAAGTCGAAGACGTGATCTTCGGCACTGGCGGCAATGCTACAAACGTCGCGACAACGTTTGCCCGCCAGGGCTTAGACAGTCGCTATATGTGGGCGCTGGGTAATGATTCGGCCAGCCAGGCGGTGATCGCGGCGCTTGATACCGAGGGTGTCGATACGCGCGACGTTTTGATCGATGATCGAATGCAAGCTGGCTATTCAGTAATTTTGATCGCAACCAATGGCGAACGAACGATTCTGAACCACCGCGGGCGGACATTTGGCAAGGATGCTAGCCGCTTGAACTTGCAGGCTATTAGCCAAGCCGATTGGATTTATCCGACATCGCTAGCCGACAACAGTCTGACGGTGTTACGGGTGATTCTGGACGAAGCTGAGCGCGTTGGCGCCAAAGTCATGCTCAACCCGGCTGGTCCGGAGCTAGCTGATCCGGAAAAGTTGAAAGGCTTGCTGGACACAGTTGACGTGCTTTGCACCAACAAAGAAGAGATGCAAAAATTAGTAGCTGGCGAGACTATCGAGGAGTTGGCTCTGCGGGCGCTGCACTATTGTCCGACAGTGATTGTTAGCGACGGTCCAAATGGCGTGGTAGCGACTGACGGCAAGACATTGGTGCGCGCTGGCATGTATGAAGACGTGCCAGTAGTCGATCGCACGGGCGCCGGCGATGCTTTTGCTAGCGGCTTTTTGAGCCAGTGGGCGCAAGGTAAAAGCTTAAAAGATTCGATTATTTTCGCTAGCGCCAATTCGACTAGCGTTGTTACTAAAATTGGCGCCAAAGACGGCATCTTGTATAAAGGCGTCAAATTGCACGCTATGCCGATTACCGAGAAACAATTACCAAAACGAGGAGAATAATGAAATACCAGATTTGCGTATCGGGCGCGGCGTCGGGCGAGACAGTTGATAGCGCTCACGAAAAAGCTTTTGCGATTGGCGCTGAAATCGCACGTTCGGGCAAGACATTGCTGACAGGCGCTACCGTCGGCTTGCCGCACTTTGCGGCGCGCGGCTTCAAAAGTGTTAGCCAGACCAAAGGCGTGTCGGTCGGATTCTCGCCGGCTAGTTCGTTTCGCGAACATATTTCGACTTACCGTTTGCCGACTGCCGAATTCGACTATATCAACTTCACCGGTATGGAATATGTTGGTCGCGATGTTCACTTAGTGCGCAGTGCCGACGCAGTTATTACCGTCGGCGGGCGAATGGGCAGCCTGCACGAGCTATCGACAGCGCTCGAAAGTCGTAAGGTCTGCGGTATCTTGCTGGGCAGCGGCGGTCTGGCAGATTACACGATTACTCTGCTCAAGAACGTTTGGGCGCCGGGCGCTAAAGATGTCATTTACGACGCTAACCCTGAGCGGTTAGTGGCGCGAGTCATTGAGGCGCTTGACAAGAAATACGCCGATGTTGAGCACGACAGCAGCGACCCGCAGGTTAGCGCCAAACGTTACGGCCAAGGTTAGCTAGATTAGCTTAAAAATGTTAAAATATACCAGATGGATAGTCAGCGATTTCGGCTAAAGTCTGCGTATCAACCGACTGGCGATCAGCCGCAAGCGATCGCCCAGTTGCTGAATGGTTTGTACGACGGCCAGCGCGAGCAGGTGCTGCTCGGCGTGACGGGTAGCGGTAAAACTTTTACGATGGCGAATATTATCGCTCAGAGGAACGTGCCGACATTGATTTTGGCGCACAACAAAACTCTCGCTGCTCAGTTGTTTAGCGAATTCAAACAGTTTTTCCCCGACAACGAAGTTCATTATTTCGTCAGCTATTTTGATTATTACCAGCCAGAAGCTTACATCGCGTCGAGCGATACCTATATCGAGAAAGATTCGGCGATCAACGAAGAAATCGATCGCTTGCGCCATGCTGCTACCGACGCTTTGCTCACGCGGCGCGACGTAGTTATCGTGTCGAGCGTTAGCTGTATCTATGGTTTGGGCTCGCCGGCGGATTATTATGATTTGTCGATCACCGTTAAGCGCGGCGAGCGGCGTTTGCAAGATAAGTTTTTGCGCCAATTGATGGATATCCAATACCATCGTAACGATATTGACTTTGCGCGCGGTGCGTTTCGCGTCAAAGGCGACGTGGTTGATATCTTTCCAGCGGGCGGCGAAACGGCTTATCGAGTGGAGTTTTTTGGCGATGACGTCGATCGAATTACGCGGATTGACCCGCTGACTGGCGAGATTCTAGAAGAGCCGGAACTCTTCACTATTTTTCCGAGCAGTCACTACGCTACGCCGAAAGAAAAAATTAAGCGCGCCATCGAGAATATTCGCGCCGAGTACGAGCAGCGCGTCGAATGGTTCGAGAAGAATAACAAATTGTTGGAGGCGCAGCGGCTCAGCCAGCGCACCAAGTATGACCTCGAGATGCTCGAGCAGACTGGCTTCGTCAAAGGTATCGAAAACTACAGCCGTTATCTAACCAACCGCGAACCGGGCGAGCAGCCAGCGACTTTGCTAGATTACTTTCCAGACGACTTTTTGATGATTATCGACGAAAGCCACGTTACCGTGCCGCAAGTGCGCGGCATGTATAATGGCGACCGCGCCCGCAAAGAAGTCTTGGTCGAGTACGGTTTTCGCTTGCCGAGCGCTCTAGACAACCGCCCGCTGCGCTTTGACGAATTTAATAAACACATCAACCAAGTCATTTACGTTTCGGCGACGCCTGGCGATTATGAACTCCAGCGCAGCCCGGCGCCAGCGCAGCAAGTGATCCGCCCGACTGGTTTGCTTGATCCAGAGATTATCGTCCGACCGACCGACGGGCAAGTTGACGACTTGATCGCCGAGATCCGCGACCGCGTCGATAAAAAGCAGCGCGTACTAGTCACTACTTTGACCAAGCGGATGGCAGAGGATTTATCGACTTACTTGACGGAGATTGGTATCAAGACGGCTTACATCCACAGCGAAATCGACACGCTGGAACGCGGCGATATTTTGCGCGATTTGCGGATGGGCGTTTATGACGTGCTGGTCGGTATCAATTTGCTGCGCGAGGGGATTGACTTGCCAGAAGTTAGTTTGGTGGCGATTATGGATGCCGACAAGGAAGGTTTCTTGCGTAGCGAACGCAGCCTAATTCAGACGATTGGCCGGGCAGCGCGCCACGTTGACGGCAAGGTGATTATGTACGGCGACAATATGACCGATAGCATGCGCTTGGCGATCGACGAAACGCGCCGTCGCCGCCAAATTCAAGAGAAATACAATCGCGTACATAACATCACGCCGCGCGGTATCAGCAAAGCGATCGACGAAGGCCTGCGCGCCATCATTCCGCAAAAAGAAGATGACAAGCCAAAGCTCGACCTGCGCAAAATCCCGCGCGACGAGTACAAAAATCTCGTCAAAGACCTGACGGCGCAAATGAACCTAGCTAGCGCCAACTTAGAATTCGAACGCGCCGCCGACCTGCGCGATCTGATCGCCGAGATTCGTGAGAAGATGTAGGGCTAGTAATTTCACGGTCTCAGCGCGGCTGTCCGAGCGACCAGGAGAAGGTCAACGATTAACTGGCTTAATCACATATGCTGCGCCGAACTTTTATTGCTTTGGTATGCTGCCGCAAAATAGCTATTCGCTGGAATATTTTAAGCGCTGTTTGTTTGCGGATCAGCCGGATGAGTACGAAGTTGCACCGTCGGCGAACTTTTACGATTATCCTTGGGATTACGATGAAAAATCCTCGCGCGCCACTCTGCCAAGCAACGGTCCAGTAATCATCCAAAAAGGTAGAGCCAAAGGAGTTTTGCTGGGCGGAAATATGTGCAGCCTAAATCTGCTGAACGGCACCGAGTATTTCCCGCGCATTGCTGGCGATATCATCTTATGTATTGAGGACGATAGTTACGATTCGATTTTAGAGACATTCGAGCGTAATTTCCAGTCGGTAGTGCAGCAGCCGTATTTTCGCCAGGTCAAAGCCATTCTGATCGGGCGTTTCTAGCAGGAATCGCAGCCAACAGAGCAGGCTCTTAGGGATATTATTCTCAGCAAAAATATTGAGCAGACTATGCCAGTCATTGCTAATTTAGATTTTGGCCATACCGACCCGAAATTCACTTATCCAGTTGGCGGCAGGGCTGCGATTGAGGCTAATGATATAGCTACCATCCGCTTTTTCTCTAGCTAAATCAAGATTTTTTTGACATAATACCATCAAATATGCTATAATATACAAGATAAGGTAGTTACTCTTGCGACAAAATATAAACCCCATAAGGCGGCAGCGTGATGGTGGCTGTACCGTTCTTGTGCGTGTTTACCGATGATAAATGCACGCCGCGAAAATCCTTGCTATAGCCGTGCCAGCTGCTGTTGAAGCGGACATGCCAGTGTCCTGGTAGCGGCAAATTGATATCGTAATGGTCGAAGTGCTGGTCGCTGAAATTGACAATTACTAGCACGTCGTCGCCAGCGCCGCCCTTATCCCAGCGGTGGTAGCCGATAACGCAGTTGTCATCGTTGGTGTGAAAAAGGGCGGTCGAATTGCCTTGCAGGCCGCGCGTTGTATCGTAAGCGTTATGTCGTAGTGCTAGTAAGTGTTTGTGAGCTAGTAGAATGCCGGCATACTTTTCAGTTTTGCGCCATTCTAGGGCTGCCCAATCGTTGAAGGAGCCGTCCTGTAAGAACTCGCTGCCTTGCAAGATCATTGGAATGCCAGCGGATGTCAAAGTGATGGCATCGGCTAGCAGAGCTTTCTCGCGGGCATATAGCGTCGTACCGCCGGTGGGGTCGGCTGCTTCGTTGAGCCGCACCGAGCCGTTGGCAGCAGTATCGTGCGAATCGCTAAAAATAACCCGCTCAAAGTCATTGCCGTTGTACGAGTGGGAAAATTCATAGCGAATGCCTTGCAAAGTTGGTGCCGTACCAGCAGTCAGCCCTAGCGCATCGCGCAAAGCATGCGGCCAACCCAGCTCCCACTGCGCATCAAAGCCGCAGCCGTTGTTGGCGCGCGGTGCCGTGATCGCTGGATTGCAGGCGGCATCTTCGGCGATTATCAGTGAATCTGGCTTGATCTTGTGCGCTAATTCAGTGATATCTTGCAATAAACTCCAAGTGTCAGCGATGTCGTGCTCGGGGTCGTTATCGCGGCCTTCGGTATTGCGCATATAAATGGTGCTATCGACACGCAGGCCGTCCATATGGTATTCATTCAACCACATTGTAATATTGTCAAGGACGAATTGCCGAACTTCCGGCCGGCCGAAATCAGGCCGTCCGCCCCAAGGCGTATCGCCGCGCTCATCATTATAAAAATAAATACCGCCGCGGTCGTTCTCGCTCCAACCATCAAACTGCCATAGATCAGTATCGCCGTAAAAATGATTGTAAACGACGTCTAGCACTACGCCGATACCGCGGGTGTGGCACTCGCGCACGAACTTCATCAAGCCGTGGCGCCCGCCCAGCATGCTTTCAACGCTGAAAATGTGGTTTGGCGCGTAGCCCCAGCCGTTACTAAAGGCCATGCTGGTGATTGGCATTAGCTCGATAATGTTAACACCGAGATCTCGCAAGTAATCCAACTTTTCGATCGCACTGTCAAAGGTGCCAGATGTAGCAGCATCGGGGCGGTTGAAGGTGCCGACATGCAGTTCATAAATGACCTGATCCTGGCGCGGCGGCATGGCAAAATTAGCATCGTTCTGCCAATCGAAGTTATTGTCGACAACCACCGAAAATCCCTTGTCGCTGCTAGTGATAGCTCGAGCACGCGGGTCGTTCTTCTCGAGCAGCCGGCCGTCGGGCGTCTCGATGATGTATTTGTACTGGTGGCCCGGCTCGACATTGCGGATTAGCGCGAACCAATAGCCGTCGCCCTCGCTGGTTAGCGGCTTTTTATCGCCCGCGGTGAACGTCCCGCTGATGAATACTTGCCGCGCAAAAGGCGCCCACACGCGGAACTCCGCTCCGCCTCTATATAACGTCACTCCTAGCTTTTTTTTGATTTGATGCGGCATAACTTATCTTATTGTAGCATAAGTGGGATGACCGAGCTTCTGTAACTTATGCAAAATCCTTTGGCACTTCTCTAGCTTCTGCGTTATAATTAGTGAATAATGAGTACAATTACCAACGACGATGTGCGTCATTTGGCACAATTAAGCGGTTTGCAGATGTCTGATCCGGAGGCTAAATCGCTCCGCGCCGATATCGAGAAAATTATCAATTATATCAATCAGCTGGACGAGTTGGATACCGAAGGCGTGGAGCCAACGTATCAGGTGACGGGTCTGCAAAACGTCTGGCGCGACGACGAAATTATTGACAGCAGCGTATCGCGGCGACAGCTGCTGGCCTTAGCAGCCGAGCAAAGCGACAATTGCGTGAAAGTGCCAAAGGTGTTGTAGTTATGAAAATTATTGAATTAGTAGATAGGGTTAAAAAAGGCGAGACCACCGCGCGGACACAAATCGAGCGGTCGCTCGCCAAAGCCCAAGAAACCGAGAAATATCATGCGTTGCTCAGCCTGACGGCAGAGCGCGCTCTGCAGCGAGCTGACGAGATCGACGAGCGGATCAAAAAAGGTGAGAATCCGGGCGTCCTAGCGGGCGTACCGTTCGTGGTCAAGGATAATTACTTGGCGTTCGGTGCGCCAACGACTGCGGCGGCGAAAATGCTTGAAAACTTCGAAGCGCCAGTCCAGGCGACCGTCGTCGAGAAGCTCGAAGCGGCCGGCGCGGTTTGTATTGGTAAGTCAAATCTCGATGCTTTTGCGCACGGCGGTTCGACCGAGAACTCATATTTTGGCGCGACGCATAATGCCGTTGACCAGACCAAGGTAGCCGGCGGTTCGTCGGGCGGTTCAGCGGTCGTAACGGCGCTAGATGTGGTGCCGTTTGCACTTGGCACCGATACTGGCGGTTCGATTCGCCAGCCAGCCAGCTTTAACGGTGTTTACGGTTTCAAACCGACTTATGGTTTGAGCAGCCGCTACGGTGCGGTGGCGATGGCCTCGAGTACCGACACGATGGGTTGCTTCGCACGGCATGCCGACGATGTGGCATTAGTCACTAGCGTGATGGCTGGCCGCGACGACAAGGATATGACGACGCTGCCGGATTACTTTGAAATGCAGAAATCAGCAGGCGAGCATTTGAAGATCGGGCTGATCAGCGAGGCGATGGGCGACGGCGTCGACGCAGAAGTTCGCGCTAACGTTAATGATTTTGCCAATAAATTACGCGCAGCTGGCCACGCAGTCGAAGATGTTGATATGCCAAGCCTTAAATATGCTTTGGCGATTTATTATATCGTCGTGCCAGCAGAAGTCTCTAGCAATCTGGCGCGCTACGACGGCGTGCGCTACGGCTATCGCGCCGAAGGTGTCAAAACGCTAGCCGAGCTCTACGGCCGCAGCCGCAACGAAGGCTTCATGACCGAGAACAAACGCCGCATCATGATCGGCAGCTACGTGCTATCCAGCGGCTTTTTCGATGCTTATTATCTGAAGGCTCAAAAGGCGCGCACTGTTTTGATTAACGAATTCAACAAGTTGTTTGAGAAGTATGATTTCTTACTGCTGCCAACCGCGCCGACGCCGGCGTTTGGTCTGGGTGAAAACACTAGCGATCCAGTCAAGATGTACTTGGCTGATGTCATGACGGTGCCGCCGAGTCTGGCAGGTTTGCCGGCGATTAGCGTGCCGGCGGGTAACAATTCTAGCGGCCTGCCAATCGGCGCGCAGTTAGTCGGCCCGATGAAATCCGACGCTAAGTTGATTGCGTTGGCAGGCGATATGGAGGGCGAAAATGAATAATAATTTCGCAACGTGGTTCATTTTGATAGCAGTACTGATTTTGGCGATTGTCGGCGCAGTTTTTATTGCCTTTGCTAGCAAGCGTTCGCCGAAGCTCAAAGTTGAAAAATTCCGCGCCCGTTGGCTGGCGATCGAAAATAGCCTCGACAAAGAAAGTGCTCCTAGCTGGCAGCTAGCTATCCTCAACGCTGATAAGCTTGTTGACAAAGCCTTGCGTGATAGTCACTACAAGGGCGAGACTATGGGCGAGCGCATGAAAGCCGCTGGTAAGGTTTGGTCGAATGCTAACCATATATGGGGCGCGCACAAAATTCGCAACCATATCGCACACGAAGCTGATGTCAAGATAAATTATGATATTGCGCGCCGCGCTCTGGCCGCTTACAAACAAGCATTGAAAGATTTAGGAGCAATCTAATGGCAGTATCCGACGAAATTTTACAACAATATGAAATGACCATTGGCATCGAGTGCCACGTCCAGCTGGCAACCAAAACCAAGCTGTTTAGTCCGGCTGATAATGACGCGCGTAATGCTGAGCCGAACGAAAAAACGCATGAGATTGACTTTGGTCTGCCAGGCATGCTGCCGGTGCTGAATAAGCACGCTGTCGAGCTGGCAGTGCGCGCCGGTAAAGCGTTGAACGCGCCGATCGCCCGCGTTAGCCGGTTTGATCGCAAGCATTATTTCTACCCTGACCTGCCAAAGGGCTATCAGACCTCGCAGATGTATCAGCCGATCATTTTGGCTGGCTATGTCGACGCGCCGCTGGAAGACGGTTCGCTCAAACGAGTGCGGATTCATCACGCGCACATGGAAGAGGATGCTGGTAAATTGACGCACCACGACGGCTATTCATTGGTCGACCTCAACCGCGCTGGTACACCGCTGATTGAGATTGTCTCGGAGCCGGATATGCATTCTGCCGAGGAAGCCAAGGTATACGCTTCGGAGCTGCACAAATTGATGGTCTACGCTGGCGTCACGCACGGCGATTTATACCACGGCAACATGCGCTTTGACGTCAATATTTCGGTGGCTAAGAAAGGCGCGACCGAACTCGGCAAGCGCGCCGAAGTCAAAAACCTCAATTCATTCCGCAGTGTCGAGCGTGCCGCTGAATACGAGTTCAAACGCCAAGTTGACCTGCTGGAAAGTGGTGAGTCGGTGGTGCAGGAAACCCGCGGCTGGAATGATGACAAGCAAGCCACCACTTCGCAGCGTTCGAAAGAGGACGCTCAGGATTATCGCTATATGCCTGACGCCGATATCCCTCCAGTAGTATTGACCGATGACTTCATCGCTGATATCCAAGCCGAAGTACCGATGCTGCCAGGCGAATATCGTGAAAAGTGGAGCGGATTGAACTTGGACAAGTCGGTGATCAATTCGTTGTTGTCCAATCAAAATTACGCGCGTATCATGCTGGAAGTTCAAGAAAAATCGGGCGATGCATCTGCCAAGCGAGTCGCGCACTGGTTCGCTAGCGCGCTGACAGCCAGCGGCAGCGGTGCCGACGATGACAATACGCCGGTCGATGTCAGTGCGCCGTATGTGTCGGTTGACGATTTGGTGGAATTGGCAGAAATGACCGAAAAGGCGGAAATTTCCAGCACCAATGCTAAAGAGCTATTTAATGAACTATTGGCGGGTGCCGAACATCCGCGCAAGCTAGCTGAAGAAAAGAACTTGCTGCAAGTCTCCGACGAATCTACCATCGCCGCCATCGTTGACGGAGTATTGAACGACCCGGCCTCGGCAGCTTCCATTGCCGACATCAAAGCTGGCAAGGATAAAGCTATCGGCTACCTAGTCGGTCAAGTCATGAAGCGTTCCAAAGGCCAAGCCAATCCAAGCCTGGCGCAGAAATTAATCCGCGAAAAATTATAAGGTTCGACACTTCAGAAATAGGAGAGAATAGGAGTTAGATTATGAAAAAACCGACCAAAGCTATCATCGCTGCCGCTGGTTTCGGCACCCGGTTTTTGCCGCAAACCAAAGCCATGCCTAAAGAAATGTTGCCGCTAATCGACAAGCCGATCATCCAGTATGTCGTCGAGGAATTGGTGGAGGCTGGCATTAAGGATATTATTATCATCGGTAGCGCCAACAAGCGGGCGATCGAAGACCATTTTGATACGCCAAACGAAGAGCTGCTGGCTAACCTGCGCGCTGGCGGCGCCAAAAAGCAGCCGCTAATCGACATCGTCCAGCGCCTGTCTGAGATGGCTAATTTCGTCTATATTCGTCAGAAAGGACCTTACGGCAATGCCACGCCGCTGACTTGCGCTTCACATTTGATTATGCCAGGCGAGTCGGTGATTTACACGTTTGCTGACGACTTCATCGAGGCTAGCCCGAGTCGTTTCCGCCAAATGATTGAGGCGTCGCAGCAACTCGACGGGGCAATCTTGTCATGTAAGAAAATTGTCGAAGACGCCGAATTCGATCGTTACGGCGTAGTTAACGGCCAGCAAGTCAAAGACGGCGTCATTAAAATGACTAATATCGTTGAAAAACCTGGTAAAGCTAACGCGCCGTCCGATTTGGCGAGCGTCAGCAGCTATTTGCTACCGGGCGAGTTCTTCGGCTATCTCGAGCGGGCTCGCGACGACTTTGACGGCCGCGGCGAATTCACCGTCCAGCCGATTATGCAAGAAATGATTGACGACGGATTTGATTTTTACGGCGTAGAAATCACCAACGGCACATATTATGATACCGGCGATAAATTGGAATACATCAAAACCGTGGTTGATTTCGGATTGAAACATCAAAAACTCGGCCCAGCGCTGCGGCAATTCTTGCAGTCGCGAATTAACGGCGAAAATCGCTAAAAGCACTAGCTTTTTCTGACAGAACGTGGTATAATGAGAGTATAGCTGCAAAAAGCAGTATTAAAATAAACAAAAAGGAGCGCAAATATTGATGGAATGGGCTCAAATACTTGTCATCATTTTGGCGGCAGCTTTGGCGTTGTTCTTGCTGCTAGCAATTATCTTGACGATCAAGCTAATCCAGATTTCCCGCCAAATCAAACGGGTGGCTTGCGCCGCCGAACGCACTGCCCTCAAGGTAGAGTCGGTTGCCAACAGCGCGGCTGCTATGGTGGCGCCGGCAGCAATCGCCAAGATCATCAAATCGATGATGTACAAAACTAAAAAACATAAAAATAAGGAGGACTAATTATGTCAAAACGTAAATTTGTTTTGGGGGCGCTCTTTGGCGCAGTTGCCGGAGTAGTCGCTGGCGTTCTAACGGCGCCGAAATCAGGCAAAGAAACCCGTGCTGATCTCAAGAAAAAGGCTAACGAACTAAAGAACGAAGCTGGCGAAAAAGCCGAAGAGGTCAAGGCCAAGGGCGAGAAAGTTTATAGCGATGTCCGCAACAAAGCCAATGCTGCCGTCGAAGAAGGCCGCAAAACTGTTGACGACTATAGCGACCGCGCTGTCCGTGCTGCTAACGCCGCCAAGGACGAATTCAACCGCCCAAGTAAGCGCAAATAATTGTAGCCAATCAAATATTCAAGGCGCTCTGTTTTATTGTAAATCAGGGCGCTTTTTTATTGTGAAAACTGGCGAGTTGTGGCAAACTAAATCTATGGCTAAAAAGCACAATAATATCTTCGCCTGCATGGCTCAACGTCTGCACGATGACAACGAAAAAGGCTCGCGCCAGGCGCTGCTCGAGGAGCTGTTCAACGACTTCAATCGCAATCGCTACGAAATTTACAAGATTAACTTTTTTCGCGGTATATTTTTCGGTTTCGGGTCGCTTTTAGGCGGTACTATGCTGATTGTGTTGTTGGTTTGGGTGCTTAATCTCACCGGCCAACTTGTCCCGAGCGTGGCTGGCTTTATCGATCAAATACTTAATGTTATGCAGAATAGCCGGCGCTAGCGTTGTCAAACGGCTTCTTCACTCCTTAAAATTACTGCGCTAAGAGAGTGTAGACAGGCTAGCGCGACGCGTCTTCAAAAACAACCTAGTCTGCGCTATAATAAGCATAAGATATGGGTAGTAATTCAGTACAAGGCCAGCCGGCGCTGCAACCGAGCGATTTCGTGCACCTGCATAATCATACCTTTCATTCGGTGCTAGACGGCTTGACTAAAATCAATGATTTGGTTGATAAGGTCAAGGAGTTCGGTATGGAGGCGGCGGCGGTAACCGACCACGGCACGATGAGCGGCATCCTTGACTATTATAAAACTGCCAAAAAGGCTGGTATCAAGCCGATTCTCGGTATCGAGACGTACGTGGCGGCGCGTTCGCGCTTTGATCGCGATCCGGCCAAGGATAAGCAGCGCTTCCACTTGACGGTGCTAGCGATGAACAACACCGGCTTCCATAATCTGATGAAGCTATCGACGCAAGCTAACCTGGAGGGAATGTATTACAAACCGCGGATTGATCACGACTTGCTGGAGGAGTTGAATGAAGGTTTGATTGTGATGAGCGGTTGTGCTAGCGGTGAAATTGGCGTAGCTCTCAAAGAAGATGACTACGATCGCGCCCGCGATATCGCCAAATGGTATAAATCAATTCTGGGCGATCGCTATTATCTGGAGTTACAAGACCACGGCCACCCGAAGTCAAATACGCACTGGGACGTCCAGGCAAAAATCAACGAGGGCTTGATTAAGCTATCGAAAGAGCTGGACATCGAGATGGTGGTGACTTGCGACGGGCACTACTTGACACATGATCACCAAGACGCGCACGAAATTTTGCTATGTGTCGGTACTGGTTCGTACTTGAGCGATGAAAAGCGGATGAGTCTGAAGGATTTTGAGCTGCACTTGACCGACCCGCGCGATATTATTGATCACTGGGGCGAGGAATATCCCGAGGTAATTCGTAACACTAAAAAGGTGGCTGACCGCTGTAATGTTGAAATTGAGCTGGGCCGTATTCTCATTCCAAAATATCCGTTGCCTGAGGGTGAGAATGAGCATTCGTATCTGCTTAGGCTAACCTATCAAGGCTTGCTGCAGCGCTACAACGGTGCCTCCAAAGAAGAAGTCGAAAAATTAGATCCTGACGATATCATTCCGCAGTTATCCGACGAAGTTCGCCAGCGCGCCGAGATGGAGTTGGGCGTGATGGGCAATATGGGTTATGAGGGCTATTTCTTAATCGTTCAGGATTTTATCAACTGGGGTAAATCTCAAGGGATTGTTTTTGGCCCGGGCCGTGGTAGCGCCGCCGGATCAATTATTGCCTACGCGCTGAACATTACTGACCTTGACCCGCTGAAGTACGGTCTGCTGTTTGAGCGCTTCCTTAATCCTGATCGTATCTCCATGCCAGATATCGACGTTGATATCCAAGATACCCGCCGCGACGAAGTGATTGAATATTGCGCTAAAAAATACGGCGAAGACCACGTCAGTAATATAGCTACCTTTGGTAAGATGTTCGGCCGCATGGCGGTGCGCGATGTCGCCAGGGTGCTGGAAGTGCCGTACGCCGAGAGCGACCGCTTGGCTAAGTTGGTGCCGCCGCCGAACCAGGGCCGGCACATTCCGCTGTCGGTTAGCGTCAAAGAAGACGCCGATTTGCGTAAGGAGTACGAGAATAATCCTACCGCCAAAGAAGTGCTGGATTATGCCATTCAGCTCGAAGGAACGATTCGCAGCCATGGCGTTCATGCCTGCGGCGTGGTGATTGCGCCGGACACGCTGGTTAATTATATTCCGCTAGAAATGGCACAAAAGGGCGTGGTGGCCACGCAGTTCCCGATGGGCGAGGTTGAGGAATTGGGACTGCTGAAGATGGACTTTTTAGGCCTCAGTAACTTGACGATTATTAACAATGCCATGCGTATTATCAAAAAAGTTTATAAAG
>CAUTSQ010000023.1:0-14425 GCA_963541395.1 uncultured Candidatus Saccharibacteria bacterium
GCCGTTAGCTGACCGTCTTTAAACGCCACGCCAGCGTTTATTGGCGGCCGCGACAGTTGCGAACTAGTTTTTTGTGCAAAAACCTCTAATGTCGGCAGCGCGAAAGCTAGATCTAGCGTTTGCACATTTGGCAGCTGCCAAAATATCGAAAACGGCACCAAACGCAGCCAAAAGGGATAGTTGGCTAATTGACGCGCCATCTCTTCAGCCTTGATGTCAGCACCAGCTTCGCTCAGCGTATAAACACCGCTCGCTTTGCCGCCAATAATGAATTTAATTTTCGATCGCTGGAATACTAACGTCGCTTGGTTAGCCAAATCTGTCTCACTCTGCCAACCAACCCAGCGGCCATTCATCCGCGCTAACGGCAGCGCTCGATCAAGCGGATACAATATTTGCACAGCCAAAATCGCCGCTACAACAAAAAACGCCGCCCAAACTAACCTCCGGTGGCGTTTTTGCTCGGGCATTGCCGAACGATATGTTTGTTTAACTTTTTTGTGCAGGCGTTTAGCACTTGCAGCGGCACGCGCTCGCTTGTTAGTCATATTTACATTTTAGCACGCTGCGAAACACTTATTTTAGTTTAATAAGCTATTTCTTGCGTTCGCGATACTCGCCCGTAGACGTATCAACCGAAATAATATCGCCAACCTTTATAAAAGCTGGCACCTTAACGACCGCGCCCGTCTCAAGCGTTGCATCTTTCAAAACGCTACTAGTCGTATCACCTTTAACCACCGCCTCTGTATAGGTCACTTCCAAATAAACATTTTTTGGCATCTCTACAGTAATCACCTTACCGTCAAAGAATTGCAAAGCCAGCTCGTCGCCCTCTTTCATGAAGTTTTTAGCTTCGTCAACCAAATCGGCCGACAACTCAAACTGCTCAAAACTATTCGGATCCATGAAAAAGAAAGCTGAACCGTCATTGTATAAATATTGGACAGTTTTGCTAGTCACCTCGGCTGGCTCAATCTTATCTTGGCCTTTAAATGTTTTGGGAATAACCGCACCAGTAATTAAATTCTTCAATTTGACATTAACAATGGAACCGCCGCGGCCCATCACTTTCTGGTTGTAGTCAATCACTCGATACGGTTGACTGTCAATTTGGCACACTACACCTTTTTTCAAATCAGTTGGTTGATACATTTCATCTCCTTTTGCGTCTTTAGAAATACCCTTCAGCGCACGACAAAGCATTTCGTACGCTGGAAAATTCCCTAATCTCGCGTCACAAACGGTAGCAGCGCCAGATGACGCGCCCGCTTTACCTCGCGAGCCAGCATCCGCTGCAATTTAGCACTCAAGCCCGTCTTGGAGATTGGCTCGATTTGGCCGCTCACCGGACTAATATAGCGCAACAGTGTCTTCACCTCTTTATACGAGAATACTACTGGAGCATCCTTGCGCATTTTTTTTGCCATAATTTATAATCCTTTCTAATCGTTAAAATGGGATCTCGCTTAAGTCGATCGGCTTATCGTCGATATCTTCGACGACCACATCTTTGGTGCTAGTCGCTGGCGGCGGTGTCGATGCCGGTGCATTACTGTCGTTGCGACCACCAACAAAGTTGAAATCTTCGACAACCACCTCGACAGCCGACCGTTTATTGCCATCTTTATCCTCGTAACTACGCTGGTCGAGCCGGCCGCTCACCAAAAGCGGCGCGCCTTTTTTAACGTATTGCGAGATAATCTCGCCCGGCTTGCCCCACGCTACGCAGTTAATGAAGCTGGTCTGGTCTTGCTGCTGGCCGTCTTGATTGCGCCAACTCCGGCTAACCGCTAAACTGAAATTAGCTACGCTCTGGCCGCTCGTCGTCGTTCGCAATTCAACATCGCGCGTCAGATTTCCCATTAATATTACTTTGTTAAACCCCTTTGCCATGATAGATTTCCCTCCTATTTATGGCTTAATCTTCGCTGCTTTCAGTCTCGCGTTCAGCCGCGCGTTTCTTGGCCTCTGCCAAAGCAGCACGCGCTTTATGATCTATTTTGACCAGTAAATATCGAATAACTTCGTCGCTAATATTCAGCGCATTACTAATCTTGAGCGGCGCGTCTGCTGGCAGCTCGACATCCATCGACACATATACCGCAAAATCTTCGCCTTTGATGTTGTAAGCGAGGCGATTTTTGCCCCAATTGTCCTCGGCCTTAACCGAACCGCCATTATCGGCGACCAGCTGCTTGACTTTACCAAGCGCTGCGTCCAAATTCGCCTCCAAATCAGGCCGAATAAGAACCGTCAGCTCGTATTCTCTCATACATTACCTCCTTGGTATCCGTACGGATGGTTACGTTATCTCACGCAACCTTAGGTTTAATATCATTTAATATTATACCCTATCTGCTATGAAAAAGCTAGCTTCATACGTACCCCCAGCACGGATAAAGTGCCCGTTACTACACGGGCACTTTTTTACCTACTCATTATTTTGAAAACTTTTAGTTATCCCAACGATCTTTAACCTCAGCAAGCAACTCATCTACTCGATGTACTGCACCGTCGCCTGAATAGACGCCCTCCTTTCTCTTGTCTACAACCTCATCTTTATTTACATAAATAGTCCAGCTCAAATCGCCCCCACACTCTTTCCCTGGAGGGCATTCAAAAGGTTCAACGCGCCCGTTTCTGTCGGAATCCCAGGAGTAATAAATCCTGCTAACAATAGCATCATCACTTTCTACAAATTTTATAGCTTTATCATAAGCAACTTTGCCATCCTTTGTTTCTATACTCCTCAATATTGAACCGTCCTCCGAGCTAAAAGTAGCGCATAAATACGAAGCGTGACCAGCTTCGCCATATTTAGGGTTTCTTTCTTCTCGTAAACATAGTTCAACACTCATTCCCTCATCTCTATTATAATCCGCAGTTTCACTGACACCAGTCCCTGATGTATTGCTAGCTGGCATTCCAGCAGCTACATCAATACGAAGTGATCTGCCGTCGCCAGTTGTATAAGAATCGCCCTCCCTAGAACCGTCTTCTCTAATTTCTTCAGCCTTATTCAAAACGACTGAACGCACGTTATCTGTCATATCGCGCATTTGTTCATCGCTCATCGCGGGCTTATGTGCTTCATGACAGAGACCAAAAGCTACCGCAACAGATAGAGCAAGAGCACCTAGTTCCCTCGCACGGAGTTTCCACTTTTCCCCTCTGCCAGGCCGTTCAGTGCCTGCGGTAGAGCTAAACTCTCTAGTTTTACCCATATATTTATCGTAGCCTTTCTAACTACAGATAATTAATTATGTAAATATCTCGATATTATACTCCATATTTGATAATTTGTCAAGCATATCGCCGCAATTATCTAGCCATTGCAATCCTTAAATGCCCTGCTAGCAGATTTTAATACTTTTACCATCTAGTTTTGTGGTTAAAATCACAATTATGCTATGATACTAGAATGCATATTGCTATTCAAGGCCAAGCTGGCTCTTTCCACGACCAAGCCGCCCGCCAATGGTACGGAACTGGTGCTGAGATCGTTCCCTGCACAACCTTTAGCGAAGTTTTCACCGCTTACGACGACGGTAGCGCCGACGTAATTATTACAGCGGTCGAGAACACCCTATTTGGCAGTATTAACGAAGTTTACCGTTACATTGAGGAATGCGACGCACCAATTGTCGGCGAAATCAAGCTGCCTGTCGAGCAAATGCTAATCGGTCTGCCAAACGCCAAAATCAGCGATATTACTGAGGTTTATTCTCACCCGGTAGCTCTTTCTCAATGCCGCTATTTCTTGCAGGAACGCCTACCGCAGGCAACACCAATTGAATTTTTTGATACCGCTGGCGCCGTCGAATTTATCAAGCAAAACGGCTCCCGGCACTGCGCCGCTATCGCCAGCCAAACTGCTGCTGAATTATATAATTTGCCAATACTACAGCGTTCCATCCACGACAATCCCGATAATATCACCCGCTTTTTGGTAATTGAACCGTCTAATGCGCCTGCTGATGCTAATCGTGCTTCTCTGGTCATCACCACCGACCATCAGCCTGGCGCCCTCGTCGAGGTATTACAGATATTCGCCAAACGCCATATCAATCTCGCCAAATTACAATCGCAGCCAATCGTCGGTCAGCCTTGGAAATACAAGTTTTTTATTGTCGTCGACTGCGCTGAACAACCGCTTTATCAAGCTATCCGCGACATTGAGCGCAGCAATCACGAGGTGACTATCCTCGGCGAATATGTCGGTGCTTAGTAATCCTAGAAATCACCGCCAGCGCTAATCTCGTCCACGCTAGATATCAATACCTCGCGCGGCCGCGAACCATCAGCTGGACCAATAATTCCTTGCTCTTCCATTTCTTCAATGATCCGTGCTGCTCGCGAGTAGCCGATTCGTAGCTTCCGCTGCAATAACGACGTCGAGGCTTTGCGCATCTGCACTACTACTTGCACTGCATCTTTGAACATATCGTCGCCACTATTACCACCGAAGTCCATCACTACGCCGCCCTTACCGTTTAGCTGCACTGGCTGGCTAACGATTTCATCATTGTACTGAGGCGGCGCCTGCATCCGCAGCTGATCAGTAATTTTGTTCACCTCGCTGTCCATCACCCAAGCGCCCTGAATACGCTTCGGTTTCGGCATGCTAGCAGTTTTGATTAGCATATCGCCTTGGCCCAACAATTTCTCGGCGCCAGCCTGGTCGAGAATTGTCTGGCTATCGGTCTGGCTGGCCACTGTAAAGGCAATTCGCGCCGGCACATTTGCCTTGATGAGACCGGTAATCACATCAACGCTCGGACGCTGCGTCGCTAGCACCAGATGAATACCAACCGCTCGCGCCTTCTGCGCCAAACGAACAATTAAGCCCTCGACATCGCGCTTGGCTACCATCATCAGATCGGCCATCTCGTCAATCACAATCACAATATACGGCATGGTACCCTCATCGACTTGCTGTACATTGCCCTTTTCATCGGCAACGCCAATTTTCTTGCCTTTTGCTTTAGCGCGCTCATTATATGTTTTGATATCGCGTACTCGTTCCTCGGCCAGCAAGCTATAGCGACGTTCCATTTCGTTAACCGCCCATTTCAGCGCGCTCATTGTCTTTTCTGGCTCAACAATCACTGGCGTCAACAGGTGTGGAATATCCTGATACGGCGCCATCTCGACCTGCTTCGGGTCGACAAGAATCAGCTTCATGTCGCTCGGCGCGTTACGATACAGCAAACTGCTTAGAAGTGTATTAATCATTACTGATTTACCAGACCCAGTTTGGCCAGCCACCAGCAAGTGCGGCATTTTGTTAAGTTCGCCGACAAACGGCAGTCCTGAAATGTCTTTACCAATCGCAAAACTCAACGGCTCTTTGCGGCGGCGCCATTCAGCGCTCTCGAGGATTGAACGGATACGTACGTCAGCCGCTTTCCTGTTTGGCACTTCGATACCGACAGCTTTTTTACCTGGAATCGGCGCCTCCATGCGCAAGCTCGACGCTGCCAAATTCAGCGCAATATTGGTTTCTAGCGCTGTAATTTTGCTCAACTTGATACCCGCCGGCGGACGCAGCGTATACTGAGTCACTTTCGGGCCGATATTAGCGCCTTCCATATCGACATTAATGTTAAATTCACGCAAAGTATCTTGAATAATGCGCGCATTCTGCTTGATATCGCCCGCATCAGCTGGCGCTTCCTTCTTCTCTAGCAAATCAAGGCTCGGAAATTGCCAGTTCGGGTCGCTAACCGCCAGCATCGCTGTTTTGTCGTCGCGATCGGTTTCGAGCTTTTTCGGCTGCGATTTAGCTTTGAGCTTTGAGCTTTGCTTGCTATCGTCCTGCGATACTGTCGGCACGCCTTCGTTAAGCTTGAAATCGTCCATCTTGCCGTGATCATCTTCGGCAGCTTTGCGCATAACCTGGACATTAGCTTCGTTCTCTGCCTTTTCGTTGCTGACTACTGCTGTCTTGAACATTGCTGCAATATCGCTAAACCGCAGTTGCAACACAAACAATAGCGTAATTGCAATCAGCAAAATATAAACAAAGACACCAACTGGTATATTAACCAGCGACAAGACAACCGAGTTCAATCCATCACCAACAACACCGCCAGTCGACGGCGCACCCTTTTCGCGAAACAGCCCGAATAAGCCGCTGAACCAAATAACTATCAAAATCGAGGCAAATTTCATGACTGCTGGCAATCGGTTGTTTTCGGCGCCAAATATTCTAACAGCTACATACAAACCGACAACTGGCACTATATAAACCGCCCAGCCAATCGTTCGCTTAGACACCTCTAGCATTTGATTAAGCAATGGACCGCCCGCACCGAACCACGATACCACCAGCAGTACCGATAACGCCATCAATAGCACCGCCGCGACTTGCGGCCAAAACCCAGAGGGTACTTCATGCTGCGGTGTTGGTGCTTTCGCTGCTTTGCTAGCGCGTGCTGTACGAGTTGTTTTAGTCGATTTTCGAGTTCGCGTCGTCTTTTTCTTTGCCATAACCGTTACCTATTGTACTCTGTTTATATCTAAAAGGGTATACTACTATTGTAGCATAAATTACTACAAAAAGCAATAGCGCTATCTGTTAGTACGAGCGGCTGTCTGAGCGGTCGCGCGGCACTACTGTCTCGGTATCAGGAGTCTGTTTGCGCGGGAAACGCTTACCTGACGGCTGCGGCATCAACGGCTGGCCAGCAGATTTAGCTTGCGGGGCGCGGCCGTGCGCTTTCGCTGCACCGCCAACTTCATTAACTACTGGAATGACAATCGGTGTTCGCCGCGTCTGATCATACAAAATATGCGTTACTTCGTCTTTGATTTCTTTTTTGACCACCTCTATGTCATATTTACCAGAGAAACTACGCGCCGCTTTCTGCTTGAGATATTGGCGGATCATTCCCATTAATTCCTCGTTGTCGCGCATGTAAATAAATCCGCGGCTGATAATGTCTGGACTAGTCAAGAGTCGTCCCGTACCGCGCTGAACCGTCAATATGACTATAAATATACCTTCTTGACTCATGTGGATACGGTCTTTGAGCACCACTTCGCTGACTACCGCGCCGGCATCATCATACATCGTACCGCCAGAGTGAACAATGCGGCCAATTTTGTGCGCGCCATCGCTAGTAAACTCAATGATATCGCCCGGATCGCAAACAAATATATTTTGCCGCGGTATACCGCATTCTTTCTCGGCTAAGCGTGCATTGTGCACTAGCATATGGAACTCGCCGTGATTTGGCAGATAATACTTCGGTTTGACCGCATTAATCACCCGCACGTGGTCATCGTAATAGCCGTGACCCGATAGGTGCAGCGGCCCGATACCAGTCAGGTGTGTTTTGCCATTTTGGATAATCTCGCCGCCCTCGCGCATCAGGCCATCAACCGTCCGCACTACGTATTTTTCATTGCCAGGAATTGGATTCGAGCTCAGCACTACCACATCCGAACCCTTAATTTTAACGTATTTGTGCGCACCAGTTGCCATCCGATTGAGTACGGCGTTGAATTCGCCCTGGCTGCCAGTACAAATAATCGTTATTTTGTTATCAGGCAGCTTGATCAAGTCTTCCATCTTGACAACAGTGTCTTTCGGCACTTTGATCACGCCCGAACGCAGCGCTACCTCTAGGTTCTGAATCATACTAAACCCAGCAAACGCTACTTTGCGATCATGCTTTTTCGCTTCCTCGAGAAGTAGCTGAATCCGATGCAACTGGCTAGAAAAGCTACTGACAATAATCCGGCTTTTTGACCATTTATCCATCACCTCGCCCATACTGTGCTGAATGTCGAATTCGCCGTGCGTATGCGTACCGTCGCTTTCACAGTTAGTCGACTCGTTCATAAACAGCAAGAAGCCTTCTTTCTCGGCAATTTCGCTAATCCGATTGAAATCGAATTTCTTGCCATCAACTGGATTTTCTTCAATGCGCCAGTCGCCGCTCGAGAGGATATTGCCAACTGGCGTCCGCACCACCACGGCAGCTGAGTCTGGAATCGAGTGATTAACGCGTACCAGCTCAACGCTAAATGAATCACAAAGTTGTACAGTATCATGATTTTCTGGACTTAATTCGTGGTATTCTGGCGTGAAAGCGCCGTCTGTCTCTTCCATCGTCCGCTGCAACATACCAAGCGTGAACTTCGTGCCATAAACTGGTGCTGGCAACTTCGGGATGATATGCCGAAATGCACCAATGTGGTCGAGATGGCCGTGCGTAAAGACGTGCGCTCGAATTCGATGCTTATTTTCTTCCAGCCACTGAGTATCAGGAATTATATAATTTATACCCGGATAATCGCTGCCCGGGAACAAGAATCCCATATCAATGACGATGATATCGTTGTCGTATTCAATCGCCGTCATGTTCTTGCCGATACCCATCTCGCCGACACCGCCAATCGGAATCACCTTCAACGTTGGTCGTGGCGCCCGCGGACGTTTCGGCTGGTCTTTTAGGCTGAATTGCTTACCGCCATAGCCGTTGTATACCGATTTGTTGACCGGCACACTAATCAAATGTTGGCTAGCCTGCGCATTCACACCTTCCGACACCCGACGCTGCGCTCGAAAGACTTCGCCTTTGCGCGTAGTTGTCGCATTCAATATAGTGTTAGTTGATTTTTGTTTAACCTGCAAAGGGCGTTTGCTAGTATCGTCGCCTTTGGGGGTTGCCAGTCGCCGCTGACCCATATTGTTATACTCCTTTTTTATTACAATAATCTAAAAACCAGGTAGAGAGGTGCTTTTACTCGCTAGAAATCCCTCTCGTTAGTAGCTTTATTCTAGCAAACTGCCCGTATTTTGTCAAAAATGACCCTACGCCAACTAAAATGCCAGCGCCGTTTTCCCAAAGACGCTGGCATTTTCTAAAAGCTTCAAAGAGGATTAATCGTCGCCATCCACCGAAGTATGAGCGAATTTTCGCTTACCGCGGTAGATGAAGAAGCTGATCATCAGCAGATTAGCCGCCAGCAAGAAGCCAGCTAGCACCCACATGCTATCACTATAGAACGAACTGCCTAAGCCTCCCGAAATAGCCTGGCGCAGCGCCCGAATGGAATAAGTCATCGGCACCAGCGGATTGACTGCTTGGAAAAAGCCATTGGCTGTTTGAATCGGAAATGTTCCCTCGCTCGAACCCAGCTGCAGCACTAATAGCACCATCGCCAAGAAACGGCCCGGATTGTCCAGTACAATTACCAGGAGCGACACGATCGACATATAGACAAACGACGTCAAATAAATCGCCCCGATGAAATTCACCGGATGATCTGGAACTAAGCCCAGGCAGTAAACCATGATCAGCATCAAAATTGTTGCCTGAATGAAAGCCGCCATACCAGTAACCGAAGCTTTAGCCAACCACCAGCGAAAGGCGTTCTCTTGTTCGGCAAAAGTTTTGCGGATTGGATAAATGATATTCAGAGCAATCGCCCCGACAAACAAGCTCAGCGACAACACGTACGGCGCCAGCGCGTAGCCGTAATTCGGCACGTCGCCCTGTTTGGTCGTTTCTGACTTCACTGGATTCGCCATCTGCTGCTGGGTGGCTGCGCCAGTTGGTTGAATTTTGAGTTGCCGGGAAGCGTCTGCTAGCTTCGTAGACAGGGTATCCGCGCCGTCCGCCAATTGCGACGCGCCATTCGTTAGTATACTGGAGCGGCTATCTAACAGCCGCGCGCCGTTCGCTAGTTGTTGGCTGCCAGTTTGCGCCTGGGCCAGACCATTCGCCAGCGATGACGAGCCAGCCAGCAATTGATTATTCGCCGATCTGACGCTGTTATAACCATTAAGGGCAGCGGTTGCATTTGGCGCCAGCTGGTTAACGCCGTTGTTCAGCGTAGAAACGCCGGTTTGCAATTGTGCTTGCTGCACTGACAGACTTTGAGTAAGTATCTGCAAATCTTTAAGCAGCACAGCTGCTTGCATACTAATCGTTTGCGTTTTATTAAGCGCCTGGGAAAGCTGGCTAATTTGCGGTAAAGTTATAGTTGTCGAACCGCCAGAAGCTACCGCCTGGCTGCCCAAATTTTTCAACACAACACCTGCTGCTGATAAATCAGCTAAAGACGTTTGCATAGTTTGCGCCAAAATTTGCGCTTCGCTCTGCACTTTGCTCTGCTGATTAACAAGCGCCGGCGATGGATTATGCACGCTGCTATTTAATTGATTAAGGCCTGCTTGCAACTGTTTGATACCGTTTGTTAACTGCGCAACTTGCGATTCGCTTGGCAAACCGTTCGACAATTGGCCCAAGCCTGCCTGCAATTGGCGCGATCCATCGCCGAGCCGCGCTAAACCATTAGCCATCGCCCGCTGATTTACCGCCAATTGCCGAACACCGCCAGTATACGTCTGCGCGCCCGCTTGCAGCTGCGTCAAACCGCCGTGCAAAGTAGCTGCGCCGCCCGCCGCTGTTTCCAGACCATCGCCGAGCTTACCGATATTTTCCAACACGCCTTTAGCGTACGCCTGAGTAATTTGCTCAGCCACCGACGTTTTGACTTTTTCAGCCGCTTGATTACTGACCAGCGAACCAATATAGTTCTTGGCTGGCGTAGTCGTGTAGCGGATCACCGCCTGCTGCGGTTTATTCTGAGTAATCGACGCCGCTTTTGCCGAAAAATCCGTCGGAACAGTCACTACCGCATAGAAATGTCCGCTATTGACCCCGTCATCAGCCTGCTGTTTATTTACAAATTCCCAGCCCAAATCATGGTTATTTTTAAGTTTTTGTTCAACCGATTGCCCGATATTGACCGTTTGACCGTTCAGCTGCGCGCCTTTGTCCTCATTAACAAATGCCACCGGCAGATTTTTCACCTGCCCATATGGATCCCAGATGGAACCCAAGAAAAATCCGCTGTACATAATCGGAATAAACGAAATAACCGCCATCGACAGCAGTAATATTTTATTCTTACACAGGTGCCGCCATTCAGCCTGCACCATATTGACGCGGCGTCTGCTTGACAGCCGCTTTAATTTTTCAACCATGCATTACCTCCTTGACAACGTCTGCTAACGTTACCGTTTTTAGATACTCGCTCCACTTCTCTTGCGCCTCGGAAAAGACTTTTTCAATCATAGTCATGCCAATTTCCACCTGGCGAGGCCGCGACGCAAACACTCTTTCGACAATTCCTTGAGGCTGAAAAAACGGCGCTTCGCCCTCGATCGCCAGCACCACATCATGCAGCGTCACTTGGCTCATTTCCCGCGCCAAAATGAAACCGCCGCCAGCGCCCTGCGTCGAGGTAATCAACCGCGCTACCACCAGCTTGCGGCTAATTTTCTTCAGGTACGTCGGCGATACTGCCATCTTTTCCGCCAAAGCGTCATTGGTCATCGGCGCTTTTCGCTGCGGATCAGCTAAAATTGCCATAATACAGCAGGCTTGTTCGACAGCTCCCGATAGTTTCATGTTCGTCCTTCCGTAAATTAGATATAGTGGATATCGATTATCCACTATACTACGGTTGGCTAATTTTGGCAAGAGTTTAATAAACAGATTGGGAATAAGCCCCGGATTTTGAGCAGATATCTATAGGTTGCCAGCGTGCCAACCTTACGATTCAGGATTATTCTGCTGCACAAACGCCGCCGCCCGCATAAAATCGTCAATCAACGTCTGGCGCATGCTGCCGTTATATAGCGCTGCTGCTGGATGATACAGCGGGATCACCACGAATTCCAGTTCATGCAAGCGCACCCGCCGCGGGCGTCCGTGGTCTTGGCTAATCCTTAATCCAGGGATAAAACCGCCGCCGCTGTGCCGCCCCAATGTCAATACCGCTTTTGGCTGGATAATTTCTAATTGCCGCATCAAATACGGCCAAAACTGACGCTTCTCCTCTGGCAGCGGGTCGCGGTTATTCGGCGGCCGATACTTCACAATGTTGGTAATATAAACGTCTGGGCGCTGCAAACCAGCTGCCGCCAGCATCTCGTCGAGGAATTTCCCCGCTGCGCCGACGAATGGTTTACCTTGTAAATCTTCATTCTTGCCCGGTGCTTCGCCGATAAATACGATATCAGCATCAACATTGCCATCGCCCATCACCAGCTGCGTCGCTTGAGCCGCCAATTCCGAACAAATCCCAGCTTCGACAATTTCCGCCGCCAAGGCGTCTAATTCAGCTTGCTTATCCATAATTACATTTTACCAAAATAGTACCCTCTGATGATACAGAGGGTACTACCGGCGCGGCGAATATTAACGCAGCGCAGTTAATTTTTGATTGACAACGCTTGAAAAGTCGTTGTAGTACCGATCCATTCCGCTATCGGTAACTTTGCGGCTAGCGTTAGTAATTAACGTATAGCCAGTAGTCGACGGCTCTATCGGACGGCGCGGCCGAGCGCTGAAATTGCCGCTGGTATAGGCTCTAGCGTATTCGACATAGTATTTCTTCAACGAAGCATAGTAATCGCTCCATTCTTTGCCGAAATTAGCCACATTGCTATTATTTGATTTGCTCAGTTTCTGCATCAAGGATGTACAATCGCCGTATTTTTGACTGACTTCCTTATCAACTTCATCTGGTTTCTTGCTTATATGGCCAAGATAAAATACGTTATCGCATTTTTTTCTGACCTCGCTATAAACCTCTACGTACTGCGACAAGCCCTCCATTTCCGGCTTAGCAACATCGTAAGCTTTCTTATACTTATCGTAAGCTTCTTTGACAGCTTTATCGTGCATAATCTTAGATTTCGATAATTTGTCATTTAGTTCATCGCGGCTCTTGATAGCGCTATTAACCGTTTCTTTGTAGGCTTCTGGATTACGTACAGATGAATACTGCAAACTGTTTAATTTCGAGCTTTCATCATTCATCCACGAAACAGCTTGACGATAATCTTCTTTGCTCGGCCCCATATTGAGCAGCAAAACAACCACTATTACGATAATCAGCAGTAAAAATCCAACAGAACCGCCAATTATTCCCCACAAAGCCCCCTTGCTAAGACCTTTTTTAACCGGCATTTGCGGCGGCATCGCTGGCTGCTGTTGCATAGGTGGCGCGGACATTGGAGCTGGTGGCTGCGCAGGCGGCACTGGCTGCGGCGATTCAGGTGGTTGCGGTTGATTGTTCATAGACTTCCCCTCTTTTATAAGTGTATCTCTATTAAGTATAGCAAAACTTAAGATGTTCCGTATAGTATTCGTTTATGTAGAAATATTATCGCTGTTCAATTCCCTTCATTGTCAAGCTTAGGCGCCCGCGGTTATCAATTTCTGTTAACTTAACACGTACCGTTTGACCCTCTTTCAGGACATCAGTTACTTTGCCGACTCGTTTATCCGATAGTTGTGAAATATGCAACATACCGTCAATCCCCGGCAGGATATTCACAAAGGCCCCGAAATCTTTGATGCTGACGACCTTACCTTCGTAGATTTTGCCGACTTCTGGCTCTTCGACCAGGCTTTTAATCCAGTTCAAGGCTTTCTCGATCGATTCGCCGTTCGGGCTAGCGATGGTAATCAAGCCGTCTTCCTTGATATCAACCTCAGCACCAGTCTCGCTGGTAATCTTGTTAATCACCTCGCCGCCTTTGCCGATGACCGCGCCGATTTTATCTGGATCAATTTTTAGCTTTTCAATCCGCGGCGCGTACGGACTGAGTGTCTCCCGCGGCGCTGGCAAAATACTCAACATATGATCAAGGATAAATGCCCGACCAGCCTTACTCTGTTCAATCGCTTGGCGCAGCACTGTCACCGGCAAACCATGCACTTTCATATCCATTTGCAGCGCCGTGATACCCTTGGCTGTACCAGTCACCTTGAAGTCCATATCGCCGGCAAAATCCTCGGCATCGGCAATATCGCTCAAAACATACGGCGTCTCACCATCCATCATCAAGCCCATGGCAATACCGCTAACCGGCGCCGAGAGAGGCACGCCGGCATCCATCAGCGCCAGACAGCTTGAACAGGTCGCTGCCATCGACGTCGAACCGTTCTGGCTCATAATTTCAGTGACGCTACGAATAGCGTATGGGAAGTCTTCTTCACTCGGCAGCACTGGTGTCAAGGCTCGTTCCGCCAAGTAGCCATGGCCAATTTCGCGCCGGCCCGGGCTGCCCATCCGCTTAACCTCGCCAACCGTATAGCCCGGCGCATTGTAATGGTGCATGTAGCGCCGTTCACCGTCGTTAACCTCCATGGTATCAACCAGCTGCGCGTAACTCAGTGGCGCCAAGGTGACAATATTCATACCTTGCGTCACGCCGCGGGTAAACAAGCTTGAACCGTGCGCTCGCGGCAGTAAACCAACCTCTGAACTTAAGGGACGGATTTCCGTCAAAGCGCGGCCATCCGGGCGTTTGCCGTCCTCGACGATACCGCGGCGAACATCTTTGTGTAGCGCCAAGGTAAATGCTTCATCGTATTCGTCGCGTACT
>CAUTSQ010000024.1:0-13997 GCA_963541395.1 uncultured Candidatus Saccharibacteria bacterium
TTTTAATTATGAGCAAACTGCTAATGGCAATTCTTATCGTAGTCCTGAGCTAGAGCACTTAGGCGAGCTAGCGCGTAGACAAGCTGAGCCGGTCAATCAAACAACCGAATCGCCCCAGGTTGACTATATAGAAGAATTGAACAATCCAAAACCCGAAAAGCCGCTTACTCCTGAGCAGAAAATTGCTGCCGTTAGTCAAGAAGTAGTTGATCTTCGAACTGAATATCTAGGAGGCGAGTTTGGTCTAGCTGCATAAATTATGGTCAAGCGCGTTCTCACAAAAACTCTCAAACTTTTTGTCGGCGATGACTTATCGCTTGGTTTGCCGAAGCTTCGCAAAAAACGTCCGCTTAAGAAACTGAGTGAGCGCGAACTGTTGGCGCTAGAAAGTGAAATTGGCTCGGAACTTTTTGGAGAGGTGCCGAAGGGTCATCGCCGCGAATTCTTTTGCTTGGACGAAAAAACATGGATGTGGCATGAGGAATGGATTGATACCAAGCACAAACTTAAAACCCACACTATCAAATATGAAGTAACCGATCGAGGCATCTTAAAAACTCAACCTGGCCCGCGTTATTCATACCTCGAGGGTGATGAATTGCGTAATTTTAGTATCGCTACGCAAATGTATTATGAGCAAGTTGCCCGCCAAGTTTACAAGCGAGATCCCGAGACCGGCGAAAAATTGGTATAATAGAAAGCGTGAAATCATCGATAATCTATCTTGACCATGCTGCTGCCACGCCTCTAGACGAGCGCGTTTTGACGGCGATGCAGCCGTATTTCTCTGAGATGTTTTATAATCCTTCGGCGCCATATGCTCCAGCGGTGGAAGTCAAGCGCGCTTATAACGAAGCTAAGCATCGTTTGGCGGTTTGTCTTGGCGGACAGGCTAGCGAGCTGGTTGTGACGGCTGGCGCTACCGAATCTATTAATTTAATGATAAATAGCGTTGACGGGCATATCGTATCAAGTACCATTGAGCATGATGCAGTACTGAAAGCGCTTGCTGATAATGTTACACTGGTGGCTCCATCTAAAAAAGGCAATATCGCGCCGCGCGATATTCAAGCAGCTATTAGGCCAGATACGCAACTAGTGACTATCGCTATCGCTAATCACGAGCTTGGTACTATTCAACCGCTACGCGACATTGCCGAAGTTGTTCGTGCTGAGCGTCGCCGCCGGTTTGAAGCAGGCGAACCGACACCGATCTATCTGCACACTGATGCTTCGCAAGGGGCTGGGCAGATTGACATCAATGTAGCGCGGCTAGGCGTTGATGCGTTGACGCTAAATGCTGGTAAGATCTATGGCCCGAAACAAGTTGGTTTGCTTTGGTGTAATCGGATGATACGCTTGCAGCCGCTAGTTCGCGGCGGCGGGCAAGAGCGAGGCTTGCGCAGCGGGACCGAAAATGTTGCGGGCACTATTGGGTTTGCAGTAGCGCTAGAATTGGCGCAGCAACATCGTAATTCTGAGAATAAGCGCTTGCGCCAGTTGCGCGACCAGCTGCAAAATCAGCTGGCAGAAGCTTTTCCATGGGCGATTGTCTCAGGCGATCAAAAGCGTCGCCTGGCAAGTCATTTGCATATATCATTCCCCGGAATTGACGCTGAACGTCTAGTTTTTATGCTTGAGCAGAAAGGTGTGCTGGTAGCGACTAGCAGTGCTTGCGCTGCGAATTCCGGGACGCGTTCGCACGTGCTAGAAGCGATTGGCTTAGCGCCAGAGGCGGCGGACGGCAGTTTGCGTCTGACACTGGGTCGCCTATCGGATGCTGAAACGTGCATGGCGGCTGCCCGAGAAATCATCGCTGCGATTAATACAGAAAAGGCCAGGTTAGTGTGAAAAGATTTTTAATAGCTATCGCTACGCTGGCCATTGTTTCGGCTGCAGTAATCATCGGTATTACTTTGTTTTTATCAAAGAACGATTTGCAAGGCTGCGGCGATATTCCAGATGCAGCACGCCAACAGTGCGCGGCAGCCGATGCGATCGTAGCGGTGAGCGGCGGCGATACCAGCGCTCGTACTGCTGAAGCAGTGCGATTGTACAAGAATAACTGGGCGCACAAATTAGTTTTCTCTGGTGCGGCAGCTGATAAAACTGGCCCGAGTAATGCTCGAGCAATGAAGAGACAGGCTATCGTTGCAGGCGTACCAGCTAGTGATATTCTGATAGAGGAAACCAGCGAAACGACTGCCGAAAATGCCTCGCAAACCGTCAGCCTGCTCAAACAAAAGCAGATATCATCGGTAATTTTGGTGACAAGCGCTTACCACTCGAGGCGAGTTTCAATTGAATTTACTAAAGCGGCGCCAAATATACTAACGCGTAGCCATCCAGTAGCTACAGATAATCAATGGTCGAATATGTGGTGGACAACTGTTATAGGCTGGCAGCTGGCGTTGCAAGAGCTGGTAAAGATTATGGGAGTTGCAGCGGAATGACCAGGCCGCGTGTTTATGTTGGTATGAGTGGCGGCGTCGATAGCAGCGTCGCGGCAGCATTATTGCTTGACCAAGATTATGATGTTACTGGCGTCTATATGAAAAACTGGAGTCAAGATCTACCCGGCATGCAGTGTCCATGGGCTGAGGACCTGGCTGATGCCAAGCGGGTGGCAGTGCAATTAGGAATTGATTTTAAAGTATTTGATTTCGAAACACAGTATCGCCAAAAAGTTGTTGATTACATGCTTGACGAATATCGTGCTGGTAGAACGCCGAATCCAGATATCATGTGCAATCAAGAAGTTAAGTTTAAACTATTTTTAGAAACTTCGCTGGCGGCGGGGGCGGACTATATCGCAACTGGTCATTATGCGCGGGTTGAACGTTTAGCAGATACTGCACGCTTGCTTCGTGCTCGCGACGACGACAAAGATCAAACTTATTTTTTATATCGCGTGACGTCTGAAGCATTAGCGAAAACCATGTTCCCATTAGGAAATCTGACCAAACCTGAAGTGCGTCAAATTGCTAAAGATCGCGGCTTATGGACAGCTCGTAAAAAAGAATCTATGGGTGTGTGCTTCGTTGGCAATGTCGGTATGCGCGAATTTCTTAGCCAGTATATTACGACGCGTCCGGGCGATATTATTGACAAAGAATCGGGCCAGGTGCTTGGCCGGCATGACGGTGCAATTTTTTATACGCTTGGTCAAAGACATGGTCTGGATGTTGGCGGCGGGTTGCCGTATTATGTGATTGGCAAAAATATGGATAAGAATGAAGTTTACGTTAGCCGTAATATCAACGACGAACACATGTGGCGAACTGAGATTAAGCTGACAGATATTCACTGGATCAATCAATCTTTGGCTGAAGGTGCGCGAATACAGGTCCGATTGCGCCACCGCGGGGTGCTTATTAACGCTATATATAGTGCCGACACGCTACATCTAGAGTCTGCCGAACGAGCTGTGGCGCCTGGGCAGTCGGCAGTGATCTATCGCGGTGAAGAGTGTCTAGGTGGCGGCTTGGTGATTTGAGCCTCTAACTTACGTTACTTCTTCGTATATTCAAGTTGGTTTTCGTGCTATAATTACCTCTATGAACACACAAGAAATCCGCCAGAAATATCTCGAATTTTGCCAAAGGAACGGCCACGCTATTATTGAGCGGGCGCCGTTGATACTACACAATGACCCGACGACGTTATTTACCGGTTCGGGCATGCAGCCGCTACTGCCGTATTTGCTGGGCCAGGATCATCCGCAGGGTACGAAATTAGCTGATAGCCAGACGTGTTTGCGGGCGCAGGATATCGAGGATGTTGGCGATAATCGCCATACGACGTTCTTTGAGATGCTGGGTAATTGGAGTATGGGCGAATATTTCAAACGCCAGCAGATTGAGTGGTTTTTCAAATTTTTGACTGAAATAGTTGGGCTGGATCCGCATAAAATCTACGTTAGCTGTTTTATCGGCGATGAGAAAAATAACATTCCGCGCGACGATGAAGCAGCGCAAATTTGGCAAGAAGTTTTTGCTAAAAAAGGCATTGAAGCTAAAATCATCGAGCTGGATAGCGCTGAAAATGGCGACAAGCTGGGTATGCAGGGCGGCCGGATTTTCTTTTACAACGATAAGGAAAACTGGTGGAGTCGCGGCGGCGGGATTGATAGTACGCCGATTGGCGATCCGTGCGGGCCAGATAGCGAAGTGTTTTATGATTTTGGCGAGCAGCATCATGATGCCAGCTTTGGGCAGGCGCATCCAGCTAGCGATAGTGGCCGATTTATGGAGATTGGCAACCAAGTGTTCATGCAGTATCGCCGACTGGATGACGGCAGCTTTGAACCGCTGAAACGCAAGAATGTTGATTTCGGCGGCGGCTTGGAGCGGATTGCCGCGGCGGCAATTGACAGTCCTGACGTTTTTAAGATTAGTCTACTACGGCCAATTATTAAAAAGCTAGAGAGTTTAAGCGGTGAGGAATACGCTACGCATACCGCGTCAATGCGAGTGATCGCTGATCATCTTCGGGCAGCGGTATTTTTGGCGGTCGATGGCTGTGTGCCGAGCAATAAGGAGCAGGGCTATGTGATGCGCCGCTTATTACGCCGGGCGATTCGCTATAGCTTCGACTTAGGGATTGAGCAGAATTTCCTGGAGGAAGTTGTGCCGGTGATTGCCGACCTATATGAGGCAGATTTCCCAGAAGTTAAGGAGAATCGCGAGCAGATTATCGCTGTACTGGTTAAGGAAGAAAAAGCTTTCCGTCAGACGCTGCGTAAAGGTCTCAGGCAAATGCAACATTATATCGACGACGGTTTGACTGGCGAAGAGTTATTTACGCTATATGATACGTTTGGCTTTCCGGTGGAGCTGAGCACCGAAGAGGCCTATAAACAAGGTATCAAGCTTTCTGATAATTGGCGCGCCGAATTTGATGCTAAGATGGACGAGCAGCGCCAACGTTCCAAGACCGCGCGCAAAGGACAGTTTAGCGGCGGCTTGGAGGGCCACGATCCGATCCATCTGAAATATCACACAGCGACGCACTTGTTGGGAGCGGCGCTGCGCAAAGTCCTAAATGCTCCGGATTTGCAGCAGCATGGCAGCAATATCACGTCTGAGCGCCTGCGTTTTGATTTCAACCACGATAAATTGACGCCAGAGGAAAAGCAAGCAGTGGAAGATCAAGTTAATGCTTGGATTGACGCTGATTTGCCAGTCAGCTTTGCCGTCTATCCGACTGACGAGGCGCTAAAAATGGGTGCAATCGGCGCCTTTGGCGAGCGCTACGGCGATAAAGTAAAAGTCTATTCCATCGGTGAAGGCGACAACGTCGTTAGTTTCGAAGTTTGCGGCGGCCCGCACGTTGAACACACGGGCGTCTTGGCTGAAGGCGGTAAGCGCTTCAAAATCACCAAAGAAGAGTCTAGCTCGGCCGGGATTCGCCGGATTAAAGCGGTTTTGAGTTAATCCTTGTAAGCCCCTATGATTTGGCAAAATCTAGCAACCATAAGCAAAAATAGTATATAATAGATGTAGTTATGGTTTTAGAGCGATTACGCAATAAGCTAAATAATCTAAAGGGCGAGTCAGACGATCAGCACGATGACTATATTGTCGCACTCGATATCGGTACCGAAAACGTTAAGGCGCTGTTAGCTCGCGTTAACGGCGACGATATTGAGATTCTTGGTGTTGGACGTGCTCATCAAGAATTTTCAGATATGCATTCGGGCGCGATTGCTGATATTGCTGGCGTAGTGCAACACTGCGAGGACGCTCTGACTCAGGCTGAAGACGAAGCTGGCTTGCAGGCCAAGCATGCTGTCATCGGTATAGCTGGCGAACTGGTAAAAGGTACGACTAGTACGATTCGTTATCGTCGTCCGCAGCCCGACCGTCCGCTTGACGAGCAAGAAGTTGAGTTTATTATCGAGAAGGTCCAAGATCGCGCTGCTAAACGGGCGCAAAAACAGATCGCCTTAGAGACGGGTAATGACGAGGTTGAGGTCAAGCTGGTCAACTCAGCGCTGGTTAGTATTCATATTGACGGCTATAAAGTGTCGAATCCGATTGGCTTTCAGGGTAAGGATGTAGCAGTGCAGATTTATACAGCGTTTGCGCCGATGGTGCATATTGGCGCGTTAGAGAGAGTGGCGCAAGAGCTTGATTTGGAGTTGTTAGCGGTCGCTGCTGAGCCGTTTGCAGTTAGCCGTAGTGTACTTGGCACCGATAGCAGTAGTGCTTTTACGGCAATTTTAGCAGATGTAGGTGGTGGCACAACTGATATTGCGGTGGTTAATGACGGCGGTGTTGAGGGTACCAAGATGTTTGGCATCGGTGGCCGCAGTTTTACTAAAACTATCGCTGACGAGTTGTCAATTCCGTACGATCAGGCAGAAAAACTCAAAGTAAATATCGAGGACAGTAAAATTAAAGCTACCGTCAAAAAAGATGTGGCAGTTGCCGTTGATAAAACTCTCGAGGTTTGGCTAGCTGGCGTAGAGCTGGCATTGAGCGAGTTTGATGCAGTTGATCAGCTGCCGCCGCGTATTTTGTTGTGCGGTGGCGGTGCTAGCCTGTCTCAATTAGTTGCAGCTCTCGAAAAGCGCGATTGGTACAGTGAGTTGCCATTCACTAAGCGTCCGACAGTACAGCGTATTCGTCCCGATCAAGTTGTTGGTATTACGGATAAAACCGGTGAAGTCAATGATCACACTTTTATTACGGCGATGGGTCTGCTGCGTGTTGGTTATGATACAATAATAGGAGCAGGCGACACTCAGTCGGTTCGCAGTAAAATTAATAGGATTTTGCGAATTTAATAGAGAAATAATATGCAAAAAGATGTCATTTATATAGATGTAGAAGACGATGTTACTTCAATTATTGGCAAGATAAAAGCCGCTAATTCGAACATCGTTGCTTTGGTGCCGCCGAAGCGAATCGGGGCGATTCAGAGTGCGGTGAATCTTAAGTTAGTGCATCGCGCAGCTGAGCGGGTCGACAAAAAGCTGGTAATTATTACCAATAATGATGCTTTGTCGACGCTTGCGGGCAGCGCAGGTATTCCGGTGGCCAAAAATTTGCAGAGTCGTCCAGAGTTGGCTGAGATTCCGGCTCTTGAAGTCAACAGTGACGATGACGTGATTGATGGATCGGAAACGTTGAACGGTGGCGCTAAGCCTAACACGCTAGCTCCTGGCGATAAGAAAGGGCAGTCGTCTCTTAATGATGAGCTTAGCAAAATTGAAGATGAAGGAGAGGATGAGCTGCCGTCTTCTAAAGGTAAGGATGGCGGCGATAAGAAATTTGCTGACCAGGCGGATAGCAAGTCGAAAAAAAGTCCGAAAATTCCCGATTTTAATACTTTTCGTAAAAAGTTCTTCATTATCGGTGCGGCTGTTATTTTGTTGATCGCTGGTTTGGTGTGGGCGTTTGTGTTTGCGCCGCGAGCACAGATTGTCATCTCTGCACAAACTAGTAGCGTGGCTGTTAACACTCATATCAAGTCAAGCGCTGCTGTTAACACTAGTTTGCAAGATGGTACTGTCAAACTGACGACCAAAACTAGAGAAAAAGCGATTTCTAAAACATTTACAGCTACCGGCAAGAAGGATGTCGGCGAAAAAGCGACTGGTATAGTAAGCTTTTCGACGCGCGATATTGACAATCTTGGTACAGAAATTCCAGCAGGAACAACTTTGACGACAGATTCCGGTGCCGAGTATGTGACCAGCGAGACTGTTAAGATCTCGCTTAGTAATTATCGTAATGCCAAGGTGAAAATTACTGCCGCACGCAGTGGCGCCAGCTATAATGGCGCTAGTGGTACAGTCAAGGGGGCACCTAGCGGTATTTCAGCAAGTATTAGCGGCTCGACGACGGGAGGCACTGACAAAACCATTACCGTCGTTCAACAAAGCGATATCAATAAAGCAATGCGCGAACTCGTCACCGAGGATGATAAGAATCAAAACAAAGCTGCTTTGCAAACTGAGTTTGGTAAGGATTACACGATTATCAATGAGTCATTCGCGGCGGATGTTGCTGGGATTAATAAGCCTGCTGTTGATAGCGAGGCTAACGACGGCCAAGCGGCAATTACTGGTACAATGAAGTTCTCGCTTTCTGGTATTGCTCGCAGCGAGTTTGACACGTTTCTCAAAGCTTACTGCCAGCAGCGCATTGACGGCAAGTCAAACCAGAAAATTTATGATACCGGCAGCAAAACAGTTTCTCTGACTAACGTAGCTATTTCGGGCGATACGATTAATGCGACAGTCTCGGCGAACGGTAAAGTTGGTCCGAAAATTGACGAAGACGCCATCAAGGAGTACGTCAAAGGCCAGTCGGTCGGCGAGGTTCAAGAGCGCGTCAAGACAGTTGAAGGCATAAAATCAGTAGATGTGAACCTTTCGCCATTTTGGGTTTATAGAGTTCCAGATGACACCAAGAAGATAAGCGTAAAGTTTCAGATAGATGGCTAAGCAGTATTTGGCGCTTGACGTCGGCGAGCGGCGAATTGGCGTGGCATCGGCAAGCAGCGATGTTAAGATTGCCGTACCAGGCGACTGGATTGATGTCGACGGCAAGGAACTCGATATTATCCGCGAGATGCTGATTGACGAATCAATAGATGTTTTGGTAGTGGGTTATCCGCGCAATCAACGAGGCGAGCCGACTGCGCAGACTCGGTATGTCGAAGATTTCGTTGATAGTCTTGGCCAAATTGAATCTGACGTTGTATTCCAGGACGAATCGTTGACGAGCGTCAAAGCAGAGAATATCTTAGCATCGCAAAAACGTCCGTATAGTAAGGGCGAGATTGATTCTATGGCAGCTAGCATTATTTTACAAGATTATTTGGAGGCTCAATAATGGATGGTTTTAAACGGCAGAATGGCCAACAATTTAATTATCAGCCGAATAATAATCGGCAAGTACCGCCGCTTGGCGCGGCTCCACGTCCTGCACCTCGTGCTATTGACCCAAATCAGCCAATGGGGCAAAAGGCTAATATTTCGCTTAACCCCGACCATGACGCTGCGAGCCAGAAAGTATCAAAGAAGAAACGTTGTCTTCGGCGCTGGATGATTATTTTGATAACAGTCATGGTTTTTTTGACAGCGGTTTTTGCGGCACTATTTAAGTGGTACGAGATGCAGCTAAAACCAGTCTCAAGCGATAGCAATAAGGTGTCGGTTACTGTTGAAGACGGCTCCTCGGTCTCAACAGTTGCTAATACGCTGGCTAGCAAAAATCTTATTCGCAACCGATTAGCTTTTGAAGTTTATGTGCGCCTTAATAATAAGAATAGTATCAAAGCTGGTACTTGTATGATTGCTCCGTCTGAGTCGGTCGCTGATATTGCTAACCGTATGAATAATGGTTGTCATGACTTCAAAACTATCACTTTCTATCCTGGCGGTACGTTAGAGAGTTCTAAGTATAAGACTTCGCAGTCGTCTGATGGTGTTGATAAAACGAGCGTCCGTTATATCTTGCGCCAAGCAGGCTACTCTGATGATGAGATCTCAAATGCTTTCAAAGCGAAATACGATAGTCCTCTGTTTGCTGATCGTCCAAGCGGGTCGTCTTTGGAGGGCTACGTTTTTGGGGAGACGTATCAATTTACGGGTGATGCCACAGCCAAAGATGTTTTACAGACAGTGTTTGATCACATGTACAAGGTTGTGCAGAAAAATGACTTAGTTAATAAGTTTAAGGCGCAAGGTTTGACGCTTTATCAAGGGTTGACTATGGCTTCGATTGTTGAGCGGGAATTGGGCTGCGAAGATAAGCCGACCGTCGAGCGCAAAAATCGCTGTTATCAATACCAGCGGAGTATTGCGCAGGTGTTTATAGCTCGCTACAAGAAAAACATGCAGCTTGGTTCTGACGTAACCTTTATCTATGCTGCAGACAAAGCTGGTGTTAAGCCTAAGGTGGATATTGATTCTCCGTACAATACTCGCAAACATACTGGTTTGCCGCCGACACCGATTGCGACACCAGGCGAATTATCGCTTAAAGCGGTCGCTGATCCAGCGCCTGGCGATAACTTGTTCTTCATAGCTGGCGATGACGGTTTAATATATTTTGCCAAAACTGATGAGGAACATAAAAACAATATTGACAAATACTGTCAGAAGTTGTGTAGTATCGTATAAAGTATTGACATTAACGCTAGTGATTTGCTATAATATAGAGTATACACGAGGACTTGCAGGAACAATTATGAATTATTGCCAGATCTATCGTGCTTATAATATGATTTTCTAGGAGAACCATTATTAGTACACAACCAAATCGAGTTAAAACTAATTTTGTACCGAGCGCAAAGGCTCATTCTAGCAAAACTAAAAGGCGCGGTGGTGTTTCTTGGACTTCCGTAGTATCGTATGTCGGCGTTTTTCTATTCATAGCAACGCTAATTGCTATCGGACAACGTCCAGTCGGCGTTCAGGAAGGTAGTAATAATACGCCGCTGGCTAATGCCTCTACCTCAAGCACTAAAAATACTGTAGCAGCTGCAACTTCCGCTAGTACGGTAGACCCGGTTGTCGCTACGAACATAGCTTCGTCGCTAGCAGACACTACCAGCATGCCAGTTAGCGCTAACGTGGCGACACTTTCTCAGACGCTGACTATTGAAACGGTAATGTCACAGACCTCCAGTAATGCGATTAGTAAGCCGCAGATTGTCCAGCCGACAGCTAATTCGCGGGCGGCTACTACTTATACCACCAAGGCTGGTGATACAGTCGATGCAGTAGCCAGCAAATATGGACTCAAAAAAGAGACTATAGCTTGGGCCAATAATCTATCGTCTGATGCGCTGGAACCAAATACTACTTTAACAATTCTGCCAGTTGATGGTGTTCAACATACCGTTAAGGCGGGTGACTCTGTTGATAGTATCGTTGCCAAGTATGGCGGTAGTAAGGCTGATGTAGTGTCGTATAATGACCTAGAGCTCACTGGTTCGCTAACTGAAGGTAGGAATATTATTGTTCCTGGCGGTGCTTTGCCAGAAAATGAACGTCCAGGATATGTGGCTCCTCGCGCTGCGGCTAGTAATCGGCGTAGCGCTTATGGGTATGGGTCGGGCCTGGGCGGTTACGGAAGCAATTATAATGGGGTTATCTCTGCCGGTAACAAATATGCGTGGGGGAACTGTACTTGGTACGCTTACGAGCGCCGAATGCAGCTAGGACGCCCAGTTGGTAGTTTCTGGGGTAATGCTAGTACTTGGGCTTATGCGGCAGCAGCGGCTGGATTGGCAGTTAATGGTACGCCGGCGCCTGGCGCAATAATGCAAAACGGCGGCGGATACGGCCATGTGGCGATTGTCGAGAGCGTTAACCCGGGCGTATCAATCACAATTAGCGAGATGAACGGTTATCGCTTTGGCGGCGGCTTCAATCGCGTTGGTCATGGCCAGATTTCCTGGGGCGAGGCCACTAGCGGTTACTATAGATATATTCACTAAGTATTTTACAAAACTAATTAACACCTCTGTCAAATCGGAGGTGTTTTTGGTATAATGTGTCTGTATGTTTGTTGATACAGCTAAAGTTTTAGTCCAGGCGGGCCGCGGCGGCGACGGCGCGGTCAGTTTTCGCCACGAGATTTACGTTGATAAAGGCGGTCCGGATGGCGGCGACGGTGGTCGCGGCGGTAATGTTGTGTTTTTGGCGACGGAACAGCTTAATACGTTATTAAAATTTCGTTACAAACCCGAGCTAAAGGCCGAAAATGGTGTCTCGGGCGCCAAGAAAAAAATGGCAGGCCGCGCTGGTAATGATTTAGTCATTAAAGTGCCAGTTGGTACCATAGTCAAGCGTGATGGTAAAATCATCGCCGATTTATCTAAACCAAACCAAAAAGCTATTATTGCTAAAGGCGGCGATGGCGGTTTTGGTAATGCTCACTTTAAGTCGAGTGTTCGTCAAACACCGCGCATAGCAGAAGTGGGCGAGCTCGGCGAATCGTTCGAGGCAGAATTAGAATTGAAATTATTGGCTGATGTCGGTTTGGTGGGTTTTCCTAATGCTGGTAAGTCAACCTTTTTGAGCGTGGTGTCAAATGCTCGCCCTGAAATTGCAGATTATGAGTTCACTACGTTGACGCCGAATCTCGGTGTAGCTGATGTCGATGACAGTTCGCTTTTAATTGCTGATATTCCAGGGTTGATTGAAGGGGCTAGCGATGGTAAAGGGTTGGGGGATGCCTTTTTGCGGCACGTTGAGAGGACTGCCGTACTACTCCATTTGGTGGACACTTATAGTAACGACGTAGCTGAGCGCTACCTGGCGATTCGCCGCGAACTCAAAAAGTACAGCACTGAACTGGCGTCGCGTCCCGAGATAGTAGCTCTAACTAAATGCGAAGGATTAGATCAGGATATCATTCAAATGCAGATTGATGCCTTAAGAGCTGTCACTGGCGAGGATACGCAGGTTTTCGCTATTTCTTCGGTATCGCATAAAGGCGTAATTGATGTACTGAGAGCTTTGCAGGTACAAGTTGTAGCAACGCGTGCAGCTGAGAATGAGCAGAAGCAGGCTGACGATTTGAATAACGATAAGCTTGAGACAATCACGCTCAGTAGTAACGAGACGATTCCGAGCAGTTGGGAAGTGTCATATGATGCTGATAGGCAAATCTACCGCGTGTTTGGCGGCAAGATAGAAAAATTCGCTCGCCGCACCAATTTTGATCAGTTTGAAAGCGTCAATCGTTTACGCGATATCATGCGTCGTTATGGTATCGCGCACGAGCTAATGCGCCAAGGTGCTACTGGTGATAGCTTGGTGCAGATTGGCGAATCGACGCCGTTTACGCTGGTTGAGCAGTAGGTTTGGATGTCATCTCTTAGCTTTGCTATACTATAGGTATGGCACAAACATTTTTCTTCTATGACCTAGAAACCAGCGGATTAAATCCGCGGCAAGACCGCATCATGCAGTTTGCTGGGCAGCGGACGGACATGAATCTCGAACCGATTGGCGAGCCGTATAACCTGCTGGTGACGCTGAATGATGATACTTTGCCAAGTCCTGACGCACTGATGGTGACTGGCATCACGCCGCAAAAAACGGTCGAGGAAGGCTACACCGAGGTGCAGTTTGCCCGGATGTTGAGTGAGGAGATTTTCACGCCGGACACCATTGCGGTTGGCTTTAATAACGTGCGTTTTGATGACGAATTTATCCGCCATTTGTTGTGGCGCAATTTCCATGATCCTTACGAATGGAGCTGGAAAGACGGTCGCTCGCGTTGGGATTTGCTAGATGTGGTGCGATTGACGCGGGCGCTCAGGCCGGAAGGAATCAATTGGCCGCTTGATGACAAAGGTGAGCCAAGCAATCGCCTGGAACTTATCACCAGCGCCAACGGTATTGCACACGAAAATGCCCATGATGCCTTAGCGGACGTGACGGCACTGATCGCTGTGACGAAATTGATCAAGCAAAAACAGCCGCAGCTGTATGATTATTTGCTAAAAATGCGTGATAAAAAAATAGTCCAGCAGTTGGTCAATGTCGACGATAAAAAACCATTTGTCTATGCCAGCGGTCGCTACGATAAAGAGTTTGCTAAAACTACGGTGGCCTTTCCGCTGACGACCAGTCGAAACGGCGGCGTGGTTGTGTATGATCTGCGCTATGATCCGGCGCCATTTGTTGAGCTGAGTGTGGAGGAATTAGCGAAGAAAATCTTTGCTTCCTGGGAGGAGCGCCAGGCTGAGGATTTCGTCAAATTGCCCGTCAAAGAGTTGCAATACAATCGCTGTCCGGCGGTGGCGCCGCTGGGTGTGCTGGAGCAGGGCGATGGCTGGCAGAAGATTTCGCTTGATCTAGAGACGGTGCAAAAGCACCAAAATATACTGCTGGACAACCCAGACTTTGCCGAAAAATTACGGACTATTTTTGAAAACAAGCCAGCCTTCAAAAAACTGCCTGATCCAGAAGCGCAATTATACGATGGCTTTTTGAACGATCGTGATCGTCTGCGAATTGAGGC